>JASFJF010000276.1:0-5821 GCA_050122255.1 Desulfobacterales bacterium | reverse complement strand
CTTGGCTTCTGCGGCTGAGAAAAAACGACCGGTCAACAGCATCTCCATGGCGGCCTTGCGTCCTATAGCCCGTGTGATGGCCACCATGGGAGTGGTGCAAAACAGGCCGATTTTGACGCCGGGGGTAGCAAACTGGGCATCTTCAGATGCGATTGCCAGATCACACCAGGCGACCAGTTGACAGCCGGCAGCAGTGGCAACCCCCTGAACCTCGGCGATCACCGGTTGTGGAATATCATGAATCATCTGCATCATTTGCGTGCATTGATCAAATATGCGCTTGTATTCGCTTACGCCCCTGCCGACCATTTCCTTGAGATCGTGCCCAGCGCAGAAGTGTTTCCCAGCCGCCCTAATAATCAACACCTTTATGGATTGATCTTCGGAAACCTCCTGTAACACGTTCATGATTTCGCTGATCATCTGTTGAGAAAGAGCATTGATCTTTTTGGGATTATTCAATGTCAAGACAGCAAGTGGACCTTTGGACATGTACAAAACTTCTTCAAGTGGCATGTGTTTGCTCCTTTGCAATTGTGGATAATGAATTCTATCGCTCATATGTAAGTATTGAGGTGGCATCAAGCCGAACATTCAAGCCACTATAGATATAACAAAGTATATTCAATAAGTGTCCCGGCTGGCTCGATTTAGCAGGGCGCTGCCTGGCGCAGGCCTGAGAAAAAGATCCCCTCAAACTTAAGCAAAACTTGAGGCGATCATGGATGTATGCATTTGATGCAGCGGGTTTGTGTGCGGGATCTTCAGGTGGCAAATCCATCTATGATGAAGGGCTTTAGGCCGACTTAAATTTTACCGGAGCGGCCATCATCGCAGGGCTCCTCAAAATCATCAAAGCGGGAATGCTCGGCTGTCGAACTTAAACCGCAGGCCTTTAATTCTTCGGCCGATTGCATCTCTTTGCCACAGCACTCGGGTGCCTTGGGTTCCTTGTCGTTAACTTCAACCGTATTCCCGCAGTTGGCACATTCATAAACTTGTACGTCTGCCATGTATTCCTCCTAAATGTCGCGAAATCGTCATCGGTTATTATTTGTATTCATTTGGTAAAATAATAAATTATATCAAAGGTGTCAACCCGGGCCTCGGTCGCGCTTCCTTTGCAAACCCATCAACCGATAACGCCGACAACTGCTCCGGTCATGCAGGTTGCCAGCGTGCCGCCAATAATGCATCGTAGCCCCAATGCAACGATTTCAAAGCGACGATCAGGTGCCATCGTGCCCAGACCACCAATCATAATTCCAAGACTGCCCGGATTGGCAAATCCGCACATGGCATACGTCATGATCAAAAGGCTTTTGGGACTTAAGGCACCCGCAGGCAAACGGCTTAAGTCAATGTATGCCAACAATTCATTCAAAATGGTTTTGGTTCCCATCAACGCGCCGGCAGTGAATGCTTCACTCCAGGGAACCCCCATCAACCAGACAATGGGCGCCATTACCATACCCAGTATACGCTGCAGGGTCAGCGGTGCGCCGCCGATGTCAGGCAAAAGCCCGAACATTAAATTGACGAGATACACCAGGGCGACCAGTACAACCAGCATGGCAATGATATTTAGGAGTAATTCAATGCCCTGCAACGTGCCTTTGGTGATGGCATCCATTGAGCTTGATGCCGGCTCCGTAGCGATTAACTGCCCGCCGGTCGGCGTCCCGGTTTCCGGAACCATAATCTTAGAAATTGTAACGGCTGCCGGCACACTGATGATGGAGGCTGTCAGAATATGACCCATGACATCCGGGATTTTCTCGCTTAAAATACTGGCGTACAGCACCATAACGGTTCCTGCAATAGTCGCCATGCCGCAGGTCATCAGGGTAAAAATTTCGCTGCGGGTCATATTTTTCAGATAAGGCCGGATGAAAAGCGGTGACTCAACCATGCCAACAAATATGTTGGCTGAAACGCCCAGGCCCTCTGCCCCCCCTATCCGCATTGTTTTTTGCAGGGCCCAAGAAAAAGCACGCACCACCAGCGGCAGGACCTTCCAGTAAAACAGCAGGGCCGATAAGGCGCTCATCAACAACAGCAGCGGCAGGGCTCTAAATGCTAAAATGAAACTGGCACCGGGAAATGATTCTTTAAAAGGCAACGCACCTCCCCCCAAATAACCGAAGACGAAAGATGTGCCCTCGTTAGTTGCTGCCTGCAATGACAATACGATCCTGTTCAACAGCAGGAACAATTCCCCGAAAACCGATATTTTCAGTAAAATAAGCCCAACAGCCAGTTGAATGATGATGCCGACAAGCGGAATCTTGAGGCTGACACGCCTGCGGTTTTCACTCAGGCACCAAGCAATGCCGGTAAATACCAATAATCCTGCGATACTCTGGATGACCATCCATCAATCCTTTCAAAAAAATATCACAGAAGAAAAGGACCACAATCGTCCCAGAAGCAATTTCGTAATGAATTCTGATTAGCCCAGGTAGGAATGCCGGATGAATAGCCCTGAATCCGTAGATTGGCAGCATAACAGACCGGCGACAGGATGTCCATATCGAAAAGGCCTGATTGAACAAGTCATTTCTTGGCACACGGGCATTATGGCTTGACAATTAATTGCCGTTCACCCATAAAAGCTCCATGCTCTTTATGGCGAAAACAATGGCCGCTGTTGCACTCTGCTACTGCTTGTATTGTATTTTTGTCTGCCTGGTGCAGCGATCCATTTTGTTCCCGCGCAAGCAAATTCCAATCCCCTCCCCTGCCGAATCCAGGGGCGCTATTGCAGGCCTGCAAAAGATGTGGCTGCAAACTGCCAGCGGACAGGTCGAGGCCTGGTTTACAGCCCCAACTGTAGGCCCGAAGGTCCTGCCGGCACCGGCCGTTATTTTTGCACATGGCAACGGTGAACTTATTGATTACTGGCCGGAAGTGCTTCAGAACTTCAGCCAAATGGGAATCGGGTTGTTACTTGTCGAGTACCCTGGATACGGGCGCTCGAGCGGCGCACCGACGCAAGATTCCATCGCGCAGGCATTTGTGGCCGCTTATGATAAATTGGTATCTTACAAAGAGGTGGATCCAGGACGAATTATCCTGTTCGGACGATCTGTCGGAGGCGGCGCTGTATGTACTTTAGTGCTAAAAAGACCTGTGGCGGCTTTGATCCTCATGTCGACCTTTGCCAGCGTTCGCTCAATGGCATCAAAGTTTTTGGTCCCGCCCTTTCTGATCCGGGATCCTTTTGACAATTTAAAGGCCGTAGAGCGATACCGCGGGCCGCTGCTGTTGATGCATGGGCGCCAGGACCGCATTGTCCCTTACAGCAACAGCCTCAGGTTACACCGGGCTGCATATGACAGTAAATTGATTGCCTATAATGCGGGACACAATGACTGTCCGCCCGACTGGAAGCAATTCTGGAAGGATGTTGCCGAATTTTTGGCTAAGGCGGATATTTTTTAAATCATTCAAGGGTCTGGCTGCAGGGTTCACCCGACCAAACCGTCACTTTTGAGCGACGGCAATCATGCGATTGTTCATAAATCCGTAATCGCCGTCTGCTGTGTGGGGCGAAAAATCGGTGTGTATTTCAATATGCCTGAATCCGCTTTGGGCCAGCAAATTAGATACGTCGGCGGCATCATAAATACGGATGGCATAATTTTGATCGCGAATGAGGCCTTCGGTTTTACTCAATACAATTTCACGTGCACAGACAAAGGGTTCTTGTATTTCCCGCTGCCGACAGACGATAACGCTGTCGCCGATTTCATGCCATGCATTGGGACGAAAGGAAGACCGAATGGCACTGCCATCCGCCACATCCAGCAGAATCCATCCGCCGCCCCGCAAGACCCGATACACTTCGGCAATAATTTTGGCATCGGCTCCTGCTTCTTGAACATAGCCCAGTGAATTGCCCATGATGATCACATGGTCATAGCTGTCAGGGGCAATCTCCAGTTGGCGTGCATCCGCGCAGATGAACTTAATCTCAAGATTGTCATTGCAGGCAGTGGCTTTGGCAATATTGATTAGCGTCTCGGAATAGTCCAAGAGGGTACAGGCCAAAAAGCCGCGTCGACTGAGCTCTAAACTGTGACGACCGTGACCTCCGCAAAGATCCAGAATGCGATGGCCGCCCACAATTGGGAGCAGCCGGCAGATCAGATCAACTTCCCTTCGGGTAATTTGAGGGTCACAAACCGAGCGCGCATCGGTTAACAGATAGACTTCGTCAAACAACGTCTTCCACCAAGCCGGGTCAACCTGTATGCTCATGGTCCCCTTCCCCTGCTGTTGATGTGTTTATCCGACATTCTAAAACGATTTAGGTAAACTGGCATCCGGCGCAGCACCAAAATTAAATAATCCATCGGATGCAATGATGGCCGCCGAGCCTTTCCAGGGCTGTAATCGGGCAATATCGAGCTCCTCTTTTTCAATTTTGACCAGCGCATCCAATTCTCCCGCCAGCCACATCTTTTCCAGTAACAGGCAATCCGCCCATAATTTATGGCCGTAATCCACCACGGCCTTAAGTTGGTCCGGTGTGATCACCCTGGGTCTGAGAGCAACGCGTATGGGCCCCAGCAGATAGGTAAACGCCATCTCGGTCGCCATTTTATTCTGTTCTTCCATAATTTGCTGCAGATCACTGCTATTCACGGACAAAATGGCTTCATTCAGGTGAGCAACCGCATCGCGCACACTTGTCGGCGAACGCAAGAGCGCCATCGGTTGGAACCCACCGCCACTGCCGACATTGGTCGGCACCCCGCCAAAGCGGCCTACAAATCCCAGCATTCCGGCGGGTCCCACGAGGCAACGAAAATCCGTCTGAACCCGTTCGAGAAAGATGATATCCTTTTCCAGGTGCGGAATTTCTTCGGCCCATAGGCGCAGTGGAATTTTTTGCTGTACGATGTAATGGCCTTCACTCAGAGCCAAATGGATGGCTTCATCAATATCCGTATTGACTGTGCCGACGCGCACGCCATGTCCGGAGTATCCCCTCTCGGGTTTGAGTACCAGTGAATCCCAGTTATCACGGGTCCAGCCGATCAGATCATCAATCATGCTGCCGTCCGGACCATCGGTCTTGCGCTGATAAAATTGTCGGGTCCACGGTGTGCGTGCCACAATCTCTTTGTGAAAGTTTCCAGCGTGCCCGCCGGTAACCAGCTCAAACATGCTCTTGACATTAAACGGCTCAGTGCCGCGGGGATTAATCACGCGGTGCTCTTTGACGGCTTGTAACACCGGGGTTAAATTATGTTGGCGATGCAGGGCCAGCAGAACATCTGTATTGAAATCCATGAATATGATGGACACCGGCTGACCCTGCCAGCAAACTCTGCCATTTTTGAGCTCCAGTTCTTGCGGAGCCATCAGGGCGCCGGTAATCCCCTCAACTGCGCTCAGACGCTCTGCCAGATTACGGTTTTCAGTGACATCTTCCAATGTTTCTGCCTCTGCCACAACGGCAATCAGTCCCGCGTTGTTTCCGGCGCGGTCAGCGTGCGCCGCAATCAGCATGTCGGCGAAACTGTCCACCGGGAAGAACAGCGGATGGTCAAAATCCAGATCGACTTTTAATTTTATGATCCGGGACAGTTTTTGCCAAACGGCCTTCCCAATGATTTGAGTGGTTTTCTGATAATCCCAACCCCCCGGACTTCCCAAGTTCCATTCCGAGTGATATCCTTGAAATTCGTTCACGACAGGTTCCTTTGATTTTTCGATGATAGCGGAAAACCGCTAACGGATGCATCCGGACCGAATAGCAATTATAACCAGCGCACACGGACAGTAGCATAACTGCCATACGCTGTCCAAT
>JASFJF010000275.1:0-5830 GCA_050122255.1 Desulfobacterales bacterium | reverse complement strand
GTCGCTCTGAGAATATATTCCTGCCGCTGCAAACGCACAATCCAATTGCGAATGTTGATTTCACGCCAGCCGATGCTGAATGCCGAGAGAAAACTGAAAAAAAAGCCGGTTTTTAAGGCCCTTAAAAATCCCATCTGCAAACGTACCGGCTCGTCTGAACCGCGATATTTGTGCACCCTGTCATGAAACCAAACCTGCCAGATCCCCTCTTTCTCGGGTGGCCTCATCAGCGCAATAGCATAGGGAACAGTTAGTACGCAGATGAGCATCAGCAGTAAAATCAAAGGCCGACCGGGTTTCAACCCATACAGGCACGTCACTTCAAAAAAAATCAAATTAAACACACTTTCAAGCTTTCCCCAGGGCCCATTTTCCGATAGCGCTTTTCTTTTGGCGTGTTTGATGGCGTAGGTGATGTTTCGTTCCTGGGTGAGCAAACCTGCCTTTTTAAAGGCCTCGCGCAACTCAATAAGCGCATGCGGCGAGTTCTCATAACGCAATCTTGAAAGACCCCGAGCTGATGAAATCGCTGCTATATCGGGCAAAGAACCCGCCCTGGGTTCAAAAATGACGCCGGCCATTTGGGCTTCGGTCAAGTTGGCAAGGGCCATATCGGCTTTGCGCAAATCGGAATTGCGCAGATCCGCGTACTTCAAACTGGCGTTGCGCAAATCAGCTTTGTGCAGGTTGGTATGGCTGAGGTTGGCGCCGTTCAGATCGGCTGCACGCAGATCGGTCTGGCTCAGGTCAGCTCTGGTCAGATCTACGCCACGCAAAAAGGCTTGGCTCAGGTCACGTCCACTCAGGTCTTTTTCAGAATTTTCATTTTTCATCAGCTCCCATACAATTTGCCACTTTTGGAGCTTATCTGTATTACCTTCAAATTTAGTTTCAGAAAGAATGGCGTTCTCCAATTCAATGCCTTCGATTTTAGCGCCGCTTAAATCCGCATCGATCAGATCTGCACCGCCCAGTTTTGCCTCACGCAGGTTGGCATCACGCAGAACGGCCGAAGTCAAGATAACATTCTGCAAGTCGGCCTGACGCAGATCGGCGCCACTCAAATCCGCATCTGTCAAATTGGCATCCGCCAAATCGGCCTTGCGCAAATCGCATCCTATCAAGTTTACACCGGTTAAATCGGCTCCTTTAAGCTGCAATTGTTTGCCATCTTTGCGTTCCGATTCTACCCAGTCCCTGTCAACCCAGATCTGATGTTTTTTGAGAATGGTTTTCAGTTCATATTGCGTTATTCGGGTGCCATCAAAACGCTCGCCCGCCCATTCCGTATTGTCCTGGCCATAAGCAGGCCATCCCAGTACCGTTCCGAAGATGAACAACATAATTAGGAAACGGATACCATATGTCATTTTATTCCTCCTGGATGGGCCCAAAGTTTTCTTCATAACGCTCAATCGATTCACGCAGCGTATTAAATAAGGATTTCACGTAACAGGGGTTGGTAATAATGCGCGCGCATAGTTTTGCCTTTCCGGTTTCGGAGTAGTATTGACCGAAGTCAAGCACAAATTCATAGGCATTATGGCCAATCTTAAAATGGTTGGCATAGTGACCCTCAATTTTCTTTAGCGCCCAGGAGGGTCTGCCGTTACGATCTGACAACATTCATATATCTCGTGTACTTTGTGATGATTAACAAGCAATGACAACAGGGGGATCAAAGGATGCCAGTTCAGCTATAAGCAATAGCAATGCCAACCGTGCATGCCAGCAGTAAACTCTATGCAATTGAAGAAATGATAGGGGTTTGCAGAAAAATGACTTTTGCTGTTAAGGCAACTCACAATGAATGGGCCACGTAAAATGTTACAATAAAATGTGACACCGTTACATCTTATCATCAGACAAAATATGTGACCCATAAACGGATCAAAGTCCCATAAAATTTACCAGGAATTACTTTTGTACAGCGCGTTTTTCGACAATGTTATACTTTGAAATTTTGCGGTACAGTGTCATACGCGACCAGTTTAACTTTTGCGCCGCCGTGCTCTTGTTCCAGTTGGTTTCAAGCAAAGTCGAAACAATGCGCTTGCGTTCATCACTGGCGTAAAATTTAGTCATCTTGATCTGTTTTTTTACCCGTTCGGGAAGATTTATAAGATCTTGCCTCTGGGAGGGCATATTAACATACACTGCTTCTAGTAAATTAAATAACTCTCTGATATTTCCCGGCCAATCGTAGCGGAGCAGGTTTTCAACCGCTTCATCTGTGAGGCCCCGTACATCACGCCCGAAACGATGATTTAATCGGTCAAGCGCATACGAAATCAACGCGGGTATGTCATCTTTCCGCTTCCGTAGGGGCGGTAAGTGAATCCGGGCAACATTCAATCGATAATATAGATCCTCTCGCATCTTTTTTTCCTCAATTAATTGAATCGGATCTTTGTTGGTTGCGGCAATAACACGGGCCTTAAAGGAAACTGGCTTGCTGCCGCCCAAATGAAAAAATTCCCTGCTGTCGATGCTTCGTAATATTTTGGCCTGCGCATAATGATTCATATCGCCAATTTCGTCCAAAAAAACCGTTCCTTTTCTGGCGAGCTCCAGCTTACCCGGTTTTTCGGCAACAGCCCCGGTGAACGCGCCGCGATCATAACCAAACAATTCACTTTCCACCAGGGCTTCGGGAATAGCCGCGCTATTAATGCAGACAAATGGCTTTTTATGACGCGGGCTTTTTGAGTGAATCAATCCAGCAGTCAATTCTTTACCGGTTCCGGTCTCACCGGTAATCAGAACATTGCTGTCCACCCGGGCGACCTTTGCGAGATATTTTTTTATATCGCGTATACATTCACTTTCACCGATCATGAGTTGCCGGTCCAATGAGTCGTTCATATCCGATTGCTTGCTAGCTGAAAATTCAAATCCGCCGATTGAAAGCATTTTCAAAATTCGTTGTACAACTTTTTCCGAAGATAAAGGCAGCTTGAAATAATCATTGGCGCCTGCCCTTAGAGCTGCAATAGCACGTGATTCAGAGCTAAACCAGGTAATCAGGATCATCGGTATAAGTTTGTCGATCTGACGAATTTTTCTGATAATTCCCAATTTATCCCCGGGCGCCTTTCCTGTAGAGCAAACAATGACCAGATCCGGTCGCATTGAATTATACAGATCGTTAACATTGCAGCGTGTCGGCGCTTCATTTACAATCAATCCATATTTTGTCAGGCGTTTATTTAGGTTTTGTCGCAGAATATCGTCGACCCCAAAGATTAAAATGGTGCGCTTTCTCATGGGTACCTCCTGGTGATGGAACACCCAACAACGGTTAAAAAAGTTAGAGCCTGAATTATTTAATATGAATAAAGATTCAGTGAATAACTGAGAATTAGAGTTCGAATATTAGTTATATTCGTTCAAACTCATCGCATTTGCTGGAAATCAAATAGAAAATCTAAATTTGACTAGAATGACTGAACAGAAGTAGCAAATAACTTTCCACCTCATTACAGGGGGGCAAACCGATCGGGTGGTGATAATCGCTGTAATATCGAAAGCTGATGCTGAACCTCATCTTGACAAGACATCAAAATCAGATGCATCGATTTACTTCATATGTATCAATGATTTATATGAATATGTCAAGAAAAAATGTGTTTTTCACTAGTTGTTTGTTAAAAACGGATAGTGGCCAAAAAAAATCCCGCTAAAGAGCGGGATTTTAGCGCTAGAGATATGGAAGAACTTTAACTTTTACGGTTTTTCTTCGCCGATATATTCCAGATAGTCCAGGGCATCTTCATCACCCATCTCAGCTGCTTGTTTGAAATCAGCCATGGCCTTCTCCTTGTCGCCCCATAGCAGGTACACCCGGCCTCTGCCATAAAAATACAAGCCATTTTGCGGTTCCTTCTGAAGGGCCATATTAATTTGTGCAATCGCTTTCTGGTACTGGCCCAGCTGACCGTATGAAACACCCTGTGAAAAATATGCCCTACTGAAATCCGGATCCAGGACGATGGCTTTATGGAAATACTGAACGGCGACTTCATTGTTACCGTAGGTGGAAACAAGGGCTCCCTTATCGAACCAGTAGCGGGCATCCTTTTTTATCGGTGCCGATGACTCTTGAATTGAGACCTTATCCTGGGCGATAAGGCTCGCGGGCATTCCGAAAACGAGTATGGCAGCCAACAGGCAGCTGAATAAGGTGGCAGTTGTGGGAGTTGATTTCATGCGGCGCTCCATAAAATAAATTTAAGAAAAACTTCCCGACCCCTCAAATAGTTAGATTTATTATATCGCATTGTGGTTTGGACGGAAAGTCAAAAAAAATGGCCTCACCGGTCATGACCCTATTACTTGATTTTGACGCAAAATGGTTTTACCATTTAAAACTGACTAAAATTAATTAAGGTCTCAGATGTTAGTGTTCAGGTGTCAGCGTTCAAAATTCCGCCTGCGGCTAAGATGTCAGGGAAAGCTGACATCGGGAGCAATCTGTCAATTTTTGATGTCATCTGTTGCGTCATCCTGACACCCGAAACCTCAATTGAAGCTGTGATAGGAAGCCTTGAATGACCAAAGAAAATGATTTAGTGTTGATCTACTTTGAAGACAAACCACTCACATTTGCGCGCATTGAAAGCATATTGCCGGACTCCAAAAAGGACTGGTACCACGTTCAATTGCTACTGCTGCAAGTGCCGCTGCAAGTGGTCACCTGGATCCTAAAAGATGTGTACATCAGCGGCACCGAGTTTAGCATGAACGCAAAAAAAATGCGCCTGGAAAAGGTGGAAAGTCCAACCGAGTCGCAAACATCAGAATCACCCGAAAACCTGAAAACCGGTTCCTCACAAAAAGAGCGCACAACTTTAGACAAAAGTGCCAAGGTTATTTCGCTGGATGATCTCAAGCGCAAATAGGATAGGTTTCAGGGTCAGTGTTCAGGTGTCAGGATTCTGGCCACTGGCTGCTGGCCACTGGCTTTTGGAAGAGCTGGGATGCCGGGATGCTAAAAAGCTGGGAAGCCTCAAAGTCTGCAATCTGAGAGGGGCTCATGCTATTGAGCATTCTAGCCTTATAGCCTTCCAGCCTCCCAGCAAAAGCCTAGCCTTTGAACCTTGAACCCTGAGCCCTGAACCTGTGAACTGTGAACCTGTGAACTGTGATCCCAGAACCCAAAATCGTCATCTCTGCATCCAGGCGTACTGATATTCCGGCATTTTACATGCCCTGGTTTATGGAGCGTATCGGTCGCGGTGGTTTCGAGGTGATCAATCCTTTCAATCGGAAGGTCAAAGCGGTCGCCGCCACTCCGGCAGATGTGCACACAATCGTGTTTTGGTCCAAAGACTTCGGCCCTTTTCTACACCACAACTACGGTCAAATACTCCAAAAATCCGGCTACCAGCTTTTTTTCAACTTTACGGTCAATTCGGCATCCCCTCAGCTTGAGCCCCGGATCGCCCCTTTGGATATTCGCCTGGATCAGCTCAGGCAGTTAGGCGACCTTTTCGGACCCTCGGCGATCAACTGGCGCTTTGACCCCATCTGTTTTTACAAAATGGGCAATGGTCAGCTTCAGGATAATCTGGGTGATTTGAGACACATCGCCGCAAAAGCGGCTGAGGCCGGGATCAGACGTTGTATTTCCAGCTTTATGGATCCTTATTATAAAATCCAAAAACGCCTCGTCACCCGCCCGGGCTTCTCTTTCCGGGAGCCGCCGTTGAGAACCAAGCTGCAGATTATCCATAAAGTGGAGAAAATGCTGGCTTCTGAAAATATAAAACTGATGCTGTGCTGTGAAAAAGAGGTCCTGGATCAATTGCCGAAAAGCACATCTGTCACC
>JASFJF010000274.1:0-5834 GCA_050122255.1 Desulfobacterales bacterium | reverse complement strand
GACCGGCGAAAATGATGCCCAAGATACCAAACTGTTTTGTGAAACCGTCATGCAACGCCACGGCAAACCGGTGACCTTAAACGGTTATTGCCAGGGCGGGTTTTCCGCTTTGTGTAATCTGCTTTCGGGCGAGCTGGATGGGCTTGTAGACGCATTTATCACGTGCGTTGCGCCGATGGATGGTACGCGCAGCACGGGGCTGGCAAATTTTCTAAACACCCTGCCCCGGCGATTTAACGACCTGACTTACGGCACCAAGACGCTGCCCAGCGGTAATCAGGTAGCGGACGGCAAATTGATGGGCTGGGTCTACAAGCTCAAAAGCATCGAAGACGAATCACCGATTGCCGCATTTTACCGTGATTTGATGATGTTTGCTCGACAGGGCAAAAAAAACATTCAAATCAGCAAAACCGCGGCAGGCCTAAATTTTTGGCTGAACAATGAGCGCTTCGACCTGCCCCTGGAAATTACCAAGTTGAGTTTTGCCTCTTATAACGTTCCGATTACAAGTGACGGTACCCTACCGGTAAAATTGTTCGGCAAAAAACTCAATCTAAAGCGCCTCAAGGAAATGGCCATCCCCTGGTTGATTTGCTACGGTAAAGGCGATGATTTGGTGGAAAAGGAAACCGCACTTGCCCCGTTGGATCACATCGAGGCAGAAGTTACGCCCTTTCCAAAGGGGCACGTGGCCATCGCAACCTCGTGGTCTGACCCCCAGTCGGCCTGTGCCCTGCACACCCGGTTTGGAGATGGAAACTGGCGCGGCCCGGTTCGCTTTCAGCTGGATCTGGATCGCCCACCTTCAAAGTCGCGGTCACAGAAAGGACGCGCAAAGACCAAAGGGAAAAGCAGCAATGGATAGGCAGTTTCTTGAATTCATGGGTCGCTTTTTTCTGAATGCCGCCAAAGGTCAAAAACAGCTTGAAGATATGACCCGATGGATGGGGGGTGGATTCAGCGGCTTCGACGATTTAACACGCATGTTTCGCAAATTCTACGGAATGAACGCGCTGCCGCTGGCTTCAGCGGATTACAACAGGGCCTGGGAAAAGGCGTCGGAAAATTTCAAACAATCCTATCATGAGTGGCTAAACCTCATGAATGTGATTCCTAAGAGCAAATATCAAACCCTGGAAAAAAGATGCCAGACCCTTGAGGAAAAGGTTGCATCGCAGGATGAAACCATCCGGCAGCTGCGCTCCCTGCTGGCTGAAAAAGGCCTGCCCTATGCAGATGCGGTAAAAGGCTTTACCCAGATGATGGAACAGCAGGGCCATCAGTTCCAGGAGCTCATGAGCTGCGTAGGCAAGGCCTTCAAAAAGGAATGATCTTCTCTTCTTTGCCGGTCGTATTGTTGGGGTGGTCCGCGCACGACCGAAAATTAAAAAACAACAACACTGTTTGTCATCAAAATCATTTTTAGTGCTGCACCTTCGACTGCCGCTTAAAACCAGGAGCGGTGGCTCCATATATCCTGTTCCAGATCCTCCTTGTCTTTTTGAAGTGTGAGATACATGGAGGCGTTCTGGATGGCCAGGGCACCTTGATGGGCGAGGGCTTGAACCAGGGTGACGACATCTTCCGGAAACTCACGCTCGACATTGGCATACAGCCGTAACACCCCGATAATCTCATCCCGCGATTTAATGGGCGTGACGATCATCGAGACGATGCCTTCCTTTTTCATCTCTTTTTTGTACTGGATGCGTTTGTCTGTTGTGGCATCTTTGATCACAAGCGTTTCACCCTTCAACGCCTGGGCGGCGCTCTGGGTTGAAGATACCGGCCCCTTGTTTAAAAATTCATCGCTGAGGCCGTAGCTGGCCACCAGTTTTAATTCGCCGGTGTCTTTGTCCAGCAAACGGATGGCCGCACCTTTCATACCCAGCGCCTGGCTGATATCAACTGTCAGGTTGTTTAGGATCTTTTTTATATCCAGGCTGGAATTAATATGCGAGGCCAGATCAAGGAAGAGCGTGGCATTATTCTGGATTCGGGACAGCAGCCGTGCATGCTCAATGGCGATGCCGCCCTGCTCGGCAAGGGCTGACAGAAAATCAATCTCATCTTTGCTGAATTCCCTTTTCTTGGCGGTGTACAGGGATAAAATCCCCTTGGTCTGGTTTCTGACCATTACCGGTACACTCAGTATGGAGGCAATGCCTTCGGCTTTTTTGGCGTCATGGTGCTCCAGACGCGGATCAGTGGTGGCATCGCGAAACTGAAGGTGGCCCTCCTTGACAATTGCCTTGACAAGCCGCCGGGCTTTCAGCGGTTTTTGGTGCAAATAATTCTCCGACAGCCCCTTCTGGGCGACCGGAACGAAGACATCCTTTTGCTCTGCGGCCAGGAACAAACAGGCGGCCTTGCCATCCATGGTATCGATGGCGCTCTGTACAATTAAATCCAAGAGTTTTTCACTGGAAAGGGTCGTCCCAAAGGCCTTGCTCACCTTGCAAAATGTTCTAAAATAATCCTTTTCCTTTGTCATAAACTATCTCCTCGTTATCCGGATCGTTGGGCATCATTTCGGCGCTGTTTTGGACGATTTTGATCTCCCGGAGCTCTTTGCTTTTGCCTTCTTGGGTGCAGTAGACTTTTTCTTGCGTGGCAATTGATCCGGCGCGTCCCTCTCTGCGAGCCAGGCGGCGATACGCGGCGCAAATTCTTTCTGGCACTTGGAGCTCACATAGATGCCGATATGTCCGGTTTCCAGGCAAACATCGGTTGTATCTTTGCTGCCGACGCGGCCCGTCAAAATCTCACAGGCTTCCGGTGGAACCAGATGATCATACTTGCCATAAAAATTGATTAATGGCATGGTGACATTTTTGAGATCAACCCGCCTGCCCCCTACTTTGAGCTTGCTTTGAATCAGCAGATTTTTCTGGTAAAAATCCTTTATGAACTCACGGAATGTTTCACCCGGAAGATCCGGACTGTCAAAAATCCATTTCTCCATGCGCACAAAATTTTCAACAAATTTTTTATTGTCCATATTCTCAAAGAATCCCACGTATTTGTCGATCATCAAACGGGCCGGATTCAGCAGCAGAAAGCCGAAATTCATGGCATCACCGGAAATGTTGCCATAGGTATCCGCCAGAAGGTCCGGGTCTACGGCTTTCATCCAGACATGCAAAAGCCCCTTGTCTGTGTCAAAATTAGTCGGGGTTACCGTGGTGACCAGGTTTTTTATTTTGGCGGAATTCAAAGCTGAATAAATCACGCAGAAGGTACCGCCCATGCAGATTCCCATAAGGTTTATCTTTTCCAGGTTGTGCTTGCGCCGAATGAAGTCCACCATCGTATCCATGTAGCCGTTGACATGATCGTCGATGGTCAAAAATCGGTCCTTGCGGGTCGGATAGCCCCAATCGATCATATACAGATCGATACCGTGAGCCAGCAACGTTTCAACAACGCTTCTGCCCGGTTGAAGATCCAGCATGGTTTCCCGATTGATGAGGGCGTAGACTACCAGCAGCGGCGTTTTTAATTTGATATCGGTCACCGGTATATAGTGCTTTAGCTTTACCCGGTCTTCCTGATACACGACTTCATATGGGGTTGCGGCAATCTCAGAATCCAGCGGTCCGAGCAAAACATCGGAAGCTTTGTGCGCCCGCGCACGAGCCTTATCAGCATCTTCAACGAGTTTTGACAGGATAAGATCTACTGGAACTTTAGGCTCATCCATGACATCACCCCACCTTCTTTTTTGGATGTTGAATCGGGTTTAAACGAAGTTCAGATTAGGACTCCAATTTCTTTTCCAATGCCTTTATGCGCTTTTTCAGCAGGTAGATTTCTTTGTAAAGTTCATCCATATCTTTTTGTTTCGGGATGGGCAACAGGTTCAGCACATCTTCTAAAAGGTCATTTTTTGCAGCCGAAAATTCAGACATCGCATCCAGGGTTTTTCCCATTGTTTTAATATATTCGGTGGATTGGAAAAGGGTCATGTAATGCCCTTCCAATATTTTTATCCACATTTGATAATATTTTTGGGGGTCTTCAGGCAACTCTCCTGCTTCAGAGAGCTCACCGAGCTTTTCCTGAATAACGCTGAATGATTTTGTCACCGGCAGGTACAACAACCGCATGAACTCAGCGATGGCTGTTTGAAATAAATGGAATTTGTCAAGGGTCTGATTTACCTTTTCCTGATAAAAACGGGTGAGTCCCAGTTGGGGAATATTGAAAAATTGCCTGAATTCTTTTTCGTAAATCTCATTCCAGGCCCTGAAGGCATTTTCATCAAGGTCTTCAAATGTATAGGCCTCGGTGGTTTTTCCGATCCGCCCGGCCCTTTCAAACCACTTCTGCTGAAACTCCAGAAATCCGGCAAGGCTCGATTGAGCCAGCTGAATCAGGATTTCGGGCATGGTACCGGCGCCTTTATACATGGAATCCCTGGTTTCAGGCTGGGCCATTGTTGACGACAGCATCTGCCAGGTTTTTATGGCAGCATCCATTGATGCCTGCGCATGACCGGATGCGCCGCCTGGAGATGGGGCCGAAGGTCGCAGGGTTGCAGCTGCATCTGACCAAGCCCGAAACATATGACCCCAAACATCACCGGCTGCCTTCATCCAGGCTGATAGAAAATCAGGTGTGGTTTGACTTTTAGCATTCTTTTCATCCATTGATCGTCCTTCGCACGCTTGCTGCAGAAGCCCTTGGGAAACCGCTCAGATCCCTTAACCGAATATCGAAGTTGTGGTGGTTTGTCAACGGAGCGGTTATCATGAAAACAAGGCTGCCGGCTTTTTTCAAGGCGTCACCTAAAACCATTGAGCCAGATAAACATGTGATGGGTCGCTCAACAAGTTGCTATGCCGTAACGAATTCTTGAATGGCCTTATCCCGCATTTCGTTCGGTTGAAATAAAATCGAAAAATGATTGCTGCCTTCGATGTTGACGCAATGGGCATTTGAGATTTCCGAAACCATCTTTTCAACAGCAGATTCGGGTAAAACGAGGTCATCGCAGCTTAATATGCCATTGGTTGCCCGCAGGATCAACACCGGACAGGTAACTTTTGGATAGTATGCAGCGGGTATTTCCTGCTGGATATTTTTGATCTCCTCCTGAATGTTGGCCGGATTGATTCTCGAACGTACCCCGCCCTCTACTGCTTCGGACTCGTACTGGAAGTAGTTCTGGATTGCCTGGGACCAGGGTTGCAGAAAGGGTGCCTGTTTCATAAGGGTCACGTAGGCATCAAAAGAGGAAAAAACCTGCCCCAGGCGATCCAATGAGGGTTTGATGGCAACTGTGACTTTTTCCCATTGATCTTGCGTTAGTTGTCCGCCGCCATCCATCAGAATAACTTTCTCCGTCCGCTCGGGATAATGGGCTGCGAATGCCAGTGAGATAAACGCGCCAAGGGAATGGCCCATCAGAACCATTTTCTCTTGCTCGAGGTCATCCAAAACGCATAAAATGTCCTGAATGTGGTGCCGCATAGCGTATCCGGTGGAGGGCTTGTCTGAGCGTCCCCTGCCGCGCAAATCGATGGCCAACAGTTTATTCTCAGGAGTCAATGCTGATGCCATCACATCCCAGCAGCGGCAGTTAGCGGTCAAGCCGTGTACGCACAGCACCTGGCTTCCGGCTCCTTCCCAGACGGCCAGCTGGATTTTTATTCCGTCTCCATTGACTTTTTTCATGATAGGCTCGTCTTTGGTCAAATCAGGCACGACGATCTCCTTATGTATTTTTTGCTATATCAAATTTGATGTAAATTCCGCCAAACCGCAAAAAAACACCTAATGCTCTTTGATCCACTTCGCAATTTTGGGGCTTATGGTTTTATATGACT
>JASFJF010000273.1:0-5846 GCA_050122255.1 Desulfobacterales bacterium | reverse complement strand
TTTTTACTGAACAATTCTACCTGCCAGCGCCGGGTGCCGCAGTCTTTTTGCTTGACTTGGAGATTATTTCTCACTAAAAGCTCTAAGAATTTTTTCGAAGGGATTTAATGGCATGCAACGGTTTGAAATTTTATCTAAAACTCAGCTTGAGAAAGTGCATCAAACCTCCTTGCAGATTCTGGAACAAATCGGAATGGATATTGGTTATGCGCCGGCTCTGGAGGTGCTTAAAAAGGGGGGTGCCAAGGTCGAGGGCCAGCGCGTCTTTTTCCCATCCCGCCTGGTCGAAGCGCAAATTAAAAAGGCGCCCCGCCGCTTTGTGCTGCATGCGCGTAACCCGCAAAACAATTTGGTGGTTGGTGGCGGCAACACGATCTTTGCTCCCGGTTACGGTGCCCCTTTTGTAACTGATCTTGAAAACGGCCGGCGCAAAGCCACCCTGGAGGACTTTGAAAATTTTGTCAAATTAACCGGTGCCAGTGCCAATCTGGATGTTCTAAGCGGGACGGTGGTCGAACCCACAGATGTGCCCTATGAAATTCGGCACGCGCGGATGATTTACGCCGCCATTCAATATTCGGATAAATGCTTTATGGGCAGCGCCATGGGCGCCCAGGCTGCCAAGGATTGCATTCAAATGGCAGCCATTCTATTCGGCGGCCGGGATCAAATTGAGTCAGCGCCCACGCTTGTTAGCGTCGTTGGACCGCTGACTCCCTTGAAATACGACGCCCGCATGCTGGGCGCCTTGATGGAATATGCTGCTGCCGGGCAACCCGTGCTGATTGCGTCCTTGGCGATCGCCGGGGCCACAGGTCCGGTAACGCTGGCAGGAAATCTGGCCCTGCAGAACGCCGAGGTTCTGGCCGGAATTGTGTTGACCCAGCTGGTCCGCGAAGGCACACCGGTCATCTTCGGTGGTGCTTCCTCCAACGCCGAGATGCGTAACGGCACACTGAGTATCGGTTCGCCCGAGATGGCCGTAAATGCTGCAGCAACGGCTCAGATGGCCCGGTATTACAAATTACCGGCGCGCAGCGGAGGGGCGGTGTGCGACGCCAAATCGCCGGATTCCCAGGCGTCTTACGAGTCCATGATGAATCTATTGATGGCCCTGGTCTGCGGGGCCAATTTTGTGCTGCACAGCGCCGGCATCCTGGAATCCTTTAACTGCATGTCCTATGAGAAATTTATCATGGATGATGAAATGTGTGGAATGGTCAAAAGGATTCACAGAGCGATTGACGTCAATCCAGACACGCTGGCTTTCGATGTGATCAAGGCGGTCGGACCCGGAGGGCATTTCCTGGATAAGGATCACACCTTCGACCATTTTAAAACCGAATTCTATCATCCGCGCCTATCCAACCGTGACGACTTTGTGAGCTGGCAGGCGAGTGGTTCCCCCCAGAGTTTGGTCACAGCCAATCTAAAGGTCAAAGAAATTTTAAATAACTACGAAGCACCCCAGCTACCGGCCGAGGTCGACAAGGATTTGCAAAAGTTCATCGCAAGGTTAGGCTAGCACCCAATTGAAATCGCTGTGTTAACCACGCTTAGGCCCAGTGGGCTTGCATCCGATTGAGCTCTTGAATGACATCCTCAGGCAGGGCTGCAGGCTGGTGTGCCATGGCCTCCTGCGTGAGGTCCCGCAGCCGTTCTTCAAAGCGCTTTGCACCCATCTCCTTCCACTGATCATAAACTGTGCGGTCAAAAAGCTTTGAATACCGGACTTCGCGGAAATGTTTCATGGTATGGTCTTCCTGTAGATAATGTCCGCCGGGTCCGACCTGATCTATTAAATCAATGGCAAGGGTTTCTTCGGTTACCGGCAGCCCCTTCATGTATTGATTGACACTGTAAAGGATCTCGTTGACCAGCACCATAAAGGCGGGCGATACCAGCGACCCGTGGTCCATCCAGCTGCTGCAGTCATGGACCAGACTGGATCCAATGGCTGCGGAACTGAAGCACTGAAAGGTCGCTTCGACAGCCGCCTGGGGATCGCAGAACTTGGCATCAGTGCAACCGGCCGTGCCGAAAAAGGGCAGCTCGTAGAATTGTGCCATCTGTGCCATGGCGCCGACCATCAAACTCATTTCAGGTGCGCCGTAGGAAAAAATCGATGTTTGCATGTCCATGATGGTTGTAAACGCGCCGTATATAAACGCAGCTCCTGGTCGGGCAGCTTGAGCCAGTACCAGCCCGCTCAGGGATTCCGCACTTCCCTGTACGATGGTACCGGCAAAGGTGGCCGGGGCGGAACCACAGGCCTGGGGAGCCGGAAAATTGATCAAAGGAATACCGTTTTCAACAGTGAATAGCATTTTGTCAACGGCCGGATCATAATACTCAAGTGGTGAAATCGGCTCCGAATATTGGACGATTGTCGGTGCTTTTTCAAAGTTTTCTTTGCCGCCGCAGATCAGCAGCGCCATTTCATAAATGGCGCGCTCACTGTCGGCATCGTTGCAGCAAAATACCAGTGGTTTTTCGCAATAGGTCAACGCCTGCCGTGCAATGACACGATCGGCGATTTCGGGCGGCTGATCGTCTGCCATCCCGATGACCATCGACCAGTCAAAATTCGGCAGGGCGTCTGCCAGAGTCGCTGTGATGCGGCAATGCTCGCTGGTAAAGCGCATGCGCTCATCGGTAATGGGATCCAGATAATCGATACAGTCCAGGCTGGGTCCGAACCAGGATGTGTCACCTTCCAGGGTAACGGTGCGCTGGCCGCTGCGATTTCCCAGAACCACGCGCGACGGTGCTTTGCGAATAGCATCTTCTACCAGCCAGCCGGGGATACGAACCCGGTCACCGTCCACTCTGGCACCGGCTCCATCGAGTATTTCCAGGCCTCGGGGATGGGTCATTTTGATACCGGTGCGTTCCAGAACTTCAAGGGCGGCCATGTGGATCTGTTTGATCTGGTCATCATTGATGACTTGAAGTTTGGGCCTAAAATACAGCTGCGGCTGTTGCATCATCATATCGTTGCCCTCCTTTCAACGAATGGGTTGGATTCCTTTTTCATCTGAAGCGGTTCATAAGGGATTATTTCCTCGCGGATCGGACAGCCGTGGATTGCCAGCCGCGTGTGCCACAATTCTTTGCAATGCGCCCTCCGTCTGTTTTTCGATCACAACCTGAGGCTCTATGGCACCGGCTGCGATCGCACTTTCACGGGCCAGCCGAGCAACAATTTTTTCGGCATAGCGACAGGCATCTTCGGTTTCGATAAAGCGTTTATTGATGCCCTCGGTTTGCACCACGAATGCGCGGGTGCCCTCAGTTTCCCGGGCGTATACGAGCGCCTCTTTGGCAATGACCACCGACCCGGCCACCGCACCGACGGCATTGGCCACCGGTGCATGATCCGGTAAAATAAAACGGGTATTCAGATATTCGGCCACTTTTTGAATAAATATTTTTGCAGGCGCACCAATACCGATAATAGGATAGCGGCTGGCCATGGTCACCGCCAGATACGGATTTGTTTGAGAAAGGGCTTGCCTGACAAACCAGCGCCCCCATGGCCCGTTCACCTGCTCCGGCAATTGTGATTCATTGACCTGGCGCGCCAGAAAGACGACGGCTTCTTTGACCATGGAAAGCACAATTGAATCAAGGGCCTGCTCAACGACGCGGGTCTGATCCTTAGCGTGCAGGGCGCACACATGGTCCAGCGCCTGCCGGGCGGTTTGACCACACCAGATAGCCATCCGGCCGCTCACGTGCAAAAGATCGGTGGGTGTCAGGGTGGCCTGTTCGATGACACCCTGTCGAATCAGGGCATCCGCATTGAGCTGTAAAGCATGATAGACCTGCATTTTTTTTAGCAATTGCGTCAGACACAGCGGGCCGTTTTCAAGCAGCGCAAATAACTTCCGATGGTTTGCATTTGCGAACACCCCTTTTCGCGAACCGGTTGCTTTGGACAAAAACCAGTACTCGATATCGGTCGCACGCCGTTTAAGTTCTCCCTTTTTCTTAAGATCACAAATTTCTTTTTTAACGCGCGGGAAGCGCGCAGCCAAAAGCGCAAGCGGCACCACCCGCTCCGGTCCCACCTGAATCCTATTCTCGGCATCAAAGGTAATCCGGCTGTCACAGCCGAGTGCCGTGGTGCAAATTCGGGCGGCCTCGACGGCGGTCTCAAAGTTGCCGACCCGGGCGCCGTCTTCTGAAAGGGTCATCTTAAAATTGTCCAGCAAGGCCATATCGGTAGTGGTGCCACCCACATCGATGACCAGCGCGCTACCGTGTTCTGAAAGAAAGCGCCCGCCAATAGCACTGGCGGCTGGGCCTGACAGGACGGTTTCCACCGGTTTGCGAACGGCATCCGCATAAGGCATCAGGGAGCCGTCGCCTTTGACGATCATCAGCGGCGCCCGGATCCCCTGAGCGACCAAAGATTTGCGCACCGCTTCAATAAACTCCTGCATGACGGCCACCAGCGAGGCATTCAAACAGGCAGTAGTAGCGCGTTTGATGGAATCCAGCTTTTTTGAAAGCTGGTTTCCCAGCACAACCGGCAGAGCACACATGTTGCGCACCGTCTCTATGGCACGCTCTTCGTGCGAGGGGTTCAGCGGGCTGAAGTAGCTTGAAATGGCCAGCGCATCCACTTCGCTGCGATGCTGCCTGACCCAGGATGCGATGCTTTTCAGGTCAAGCGCTTCTTTTTCCAGCCCCTGGGTGGTGTGGCCGCCCCTGAAGTGGGCGAAATGGCGAGTGGGTAATTTAGACACAAGGTTATAGATGGCCATCAACTCCTGGTCGTAGCCGATCAGCAGCAGGCCGACCCTGCGTGTTTTGCCTTCGGCGATGGAATTGGTTGCCAGGGTGCTGGAAATTCCCACCAGTCTGATGCTGCCGGCATCCGCAATGCGGAGCTCGGTGAGCGCTTTTTTTATTCCGCGCGCCAGATTGTCGCGGGTGGTCAGCGTTTTGCTGAAAGCCATAACTTTGCGGGATTGCGCTTCCAGCAGGACACCATCGGTATACGTGCCTCCCGTGTCAATTCCAATGACATATTCGCCTGATGGGTGCATGGTTCTTTGCTGTAGGCGTCCTCGCCTGCTGTCTTGCCAGGGGGCATCTTGACCCTTAGGCAACTTGAAGTTGTTTTTTTTAGCCGCGAGGGATGTACGCTAAATGTATTGAGCCGGACGGGTTATGGCGTCGATCCGTCCGGCTCTTCAACAGTGACAGGTAGATAATGGACGTCTTATGGTTGAACTGTTTGCTATTCAGCCGCTGCCTTTCGGGCCTCACGTTCTTCGGCCGCCTGCAGGATGTCTTCAATTTTTTTCTTTGCTTCCGGCGGCACCTTGGATATCGGTCCTTCAAAGTTTGCGATGATGTCACGGGCCTTTGCAATAACCCGCTCTCTCATCGTGGTCTGACCCTGTTCCGCCCAGTCCTCATAACGCTGTCGGTCCATCAATGTGGGTGACCAGAGGGCGGCGGCATGTTTTTGGGTGTGATCTCTTTTGCTGTAATTACCGCCCGGCCCCACCTGACAGATTTCATCCACCGCCAGGGTCTCTTCGTTAATTTCGATACCCCGTGCAACTACATGGCTCATGCCGATTTGCTCATCTGCCATAACCAGCTGGAGCACGGAGCCGGTCATGCCCGATTCGAAGTATCCGACGTCGTGAATAAAATTTGCTCCGCTGAGCATGGCCGCGTGCACCGAAGTAGCCGCTTCGATAGCGCCCTGGACATCCAGGGTTTTGGTGTCAGTGCAGCCCGCGGTTGAAAACATCGGTAATCCTGCATATTGCGCCATCTCGGTCAGGGCTGCGCTCATCAGACTTAGTTCCGGTGATCCATAG
>JASFJF010000272.1:0-5856 GCA_050122255.1 Desulfobacterales bacterium | reverse complement strand
AGATTAACATCTGCTGAAGCGCAATCTTTAAAGACATATGGACACCGATTTTGAAAAACGCACCCTTTCTGCTCACCGATGGGGGTTGGTACAATCCCCGGTATGGATCCAAGGTGCTCGCCGGGCGTGGTTTTGCCTGGCACAGGGATGCAGCTCAAGAGTCCCTGGGTATAGGGATGAAGAGGGTTTTCAAACAGTTCCGTCGCACGGCTGTTTTCCACCACCTGACCGCAATACATAACGGCCACATCGTCGGTCGTGCGGGCGACGACGCCCAGATCGTGGGTGATGAGAATCATCCCCATATCGAATTCTTTCTGCAATGACGCCAAAAGAGCCAGGATCTGAGCCTGAATGGTAACGTCCAGGGCGGTCGTGGGCTCATCGGCGATGATCAAGGGCGGGTCGCACATCAAGCCCATGGCGATCATTACCCGCTGGCGCAAGCCGCCGGAAAGCTGGTGGGGATATTGTTTTAAGCGGCTGGCAGCCGCCGTAATGCCGACTTTTTCAAGAAGAAAAACCGCGCGCTCGCGGGCCTTTTTGCGAGAAGTGGGTTTATGCCGCAGCAGGGCTTCCTCCAGCTGATTACCGATGGTGTAACAGGGATTCAAAGAAGTCATGGGTTCCTGAAAGATCATGGCCATCTGACTACCGCGAATATCGGCCATGCGACGTTCGCTGAGACCATCCATTTGCTGTCCATCAAATGAGATGGTATCCGCCCGCCACCTGGCCTTTTTGGGAAGCAGATTCATGACGGCCAAGACACTCAGGGATTTGCCGCAACCGGATTCACCCACCAGTGAAAGCGTCTGGCCGCGCTGCACGCTAAAGTCCACCCCGCGGACCGCATGCAAAACCCCGGCAGCCAGAGGGATGTCGACATGCAAATTCTTGACTTCAAGCAATTTTCTCACGATCGCCCCTCCGGAGCCGTAATGTCGCGGATACCATCACCGAGTAAATTAATGCAAAGGACCAATATGAATATGGCCGCACCGGGTACGGCAATCATCCAGGGACTGAACAGCATAAACCCTTTGGCCTCAGCCACCATTAAGCCCCATGAGGGCAACGGCGGTTGAACCCCCATGCCCAGAAACGATAGCGACGCCTCAATCAATATGGCCCGGGTGATCTCCAGGGTGGCCACCACGATCAGATTGTTGAGGATGTTGGGCATGATTTCAGTCAGTATGATTCTGGGGGTTGAACAACCGGCGGCCTTGGCGGCACTGACATAATCCATGGAGCGCAATTGCTGGGTTGAGGCGCGCATCACCAGCGCAAAGCGGTTCCATATCATCAGGCCTAAAACCAGCACGACGATCAGCAATGATCCACCGACCAGAGCAACCACCGCCAGCGCCACCAGCATAATCGGCAGCGCCAGGCGGATTGAAATCATGGCATTGACAACCATGTCTACCCGACCACCAAAAAAGCCGGCCAGTACTCCCATAGTAGTTCCAATTACACCCGAAATCAGCATCGCTGCCACACCGATAATCAACGAAATGCGGGCACCATACATCAGGCGGCTCAAATAGTCGCGCCCGAGGTTGTCGGTTCCCAGGGGATGGTCCCAGGTTCCCTTTTCATGCCAAATGGGGGGGGTCAGGCGTTTGGAAAGATCCTGATGGTAGGGATCGTGCGGTGCCAGCAGCGGCGCCAGCAACGCCATGATAATGATCAGCAGCAGAACGACACCACCCAGCAAAAACCCCAGGTGTCGTCTGGCTTGGCGCAGGGTCATCTGGCGCGGTGTTGGGAATTGAATCTCCTTGAAAGGAACGCTGATTTGAGTGTTCATCCTGTTACTCACTTGACCCGTATCCGTGGATCCAGATAAGCGTTTAAAATATCGGACAACAGGGTCATGGTCACATAAATGACTGATAGTAATAAAACGATTGCCTGCACAACGGGCAGATCGGCTCGCTCGATGGATCTTACGGCCAGAAAACCCACACCGTTTACGGCAAAAACATATTCAATGACAAACGCGCCGCCCAGCATATATCCAAATTGGACAAAAGCTAAGGAAACCACAGGAATAATGGCATTTCGCAGGGCGTGCTTGAACAAGACGGGGCCGGCGCGCAGCCCCTTTGCGCGTGCGGTTCGAATGTAATCTGATGCCAAAACCTCCATCATGCCGGTACGTGTCAGACGCATCAGGGAAGGGGAGGCATAATACCCCAAAGCAATGGCCGGCATGATGAAGTGCCTCCAGGTTTCGCCGCCCGAAATCGGCAACCAGCGCAACATCACGCCAAATACAATGATCAGAATCAGACCGAAAAAGAAATTGGGCATGGCCTGGCCAAACACCGAAATGGTCAAGGCGGTACGGTCGATCCAGGTATTGGGTCGGATGGCGGCGATGACCCCTAAAGGAATGGCCAGGCAAACTGCAAAACAAAACGCGCACATCCCCAGCATTAGAGTAACGCCGATGCGGTCGCCGATAATATTTTCAACGGGCTGCTTAAAATAGGGCGATTCGCCAAAATTGCCCTGGATGGCTCGACCGGCCCATTCAATATACTGAACTATAAGCGGCCGGTCGAGACCATATTTTTCCCGCACGAATTTAATTTCTTCCGGACTCGCATCGGCACCGGCCAGCGCAATTGCAGGGTCTCCCGAGAGATTGAGAATCATAAAACTGATAAACGAGACCGTTGCGGCAACCAGCAACGCCAGTAGAATTCGTTTTCCGGTATAAACGAGCATCTTGACGTGCTCCGATTCGGGCAGTCTAAAGTTCTATTTCCACTTAGCTAGAAAAAAACGCGGCACGGCATCCGGATACGGTTTGAAATCCAATTCTTTGGAAAAAGCATAATTGGCCACCCAGGTAAACAGCGGCAGTACGTAAGCCTGATCGGCGATTCGTTTCAATGCTTTATTGTATACGGCTTTGCGTTTCTCCCGATCAATGGTTGAGTCACCTTCTTTTAGCCAATCCCTGACTTGCTCGTCCCGGGCAAAGTCCACTTCGGTAAAATTGTAAAAACGGCCGGTAATGTTGGATATATCATTCACGCCGTAAGAACCCCAGGTGGTAAAGTTGAAGGTAACTTTGTTGCCGTACACCTTTTCTCGCAGGGCGGAGTACTTGAGGTACTTCAGGTTGGCCTTGATGCCCACGGCCTGCAGGTTGCCGATCATGGCCTCGGCATACGGTCGGTTGCGGTATCCGTGCAGGTCAATCTCAAAGCCGTTGGGATAGCCGGCTTCGGCCAGCAGCTTTTTGGCTTTTTCGGGATTGTAATCATATTTGAGGACATCGTCGGTGCAACCAAACTGGGTCGGGAAACAGTGTGAATGAATGACCCGGGATTGCCCGCCCACTAAATTGCGGGAAATAGCTTCACGGTCAATGGCGTGGCTGACCGCTTTTCTGACCGCCAGTTTTTGAAATGGATTGTCACCTGTCCGGCCAGCAGCATCCATGACCAGCCAGCCCACCCGCATGGTTTCCGCCTTCAACACCCGGACATTGGGGACATTGGCGAGGCTATCGGCCTGATCTTTAGGTACCTGATAGATCCAATCGAGGCCGCCGGTCATCAGTTCGGCCGCCATGGTGGTGTCTTCCGGGATGGTGCGCTGAACCAGTCGCCTGATCGACGGCTGTCCCTTGGGGCTGTCCTTAAAGTAGTTATCGTTCTTTTCGAACACAATTCTTTTGCCGACCTCATGCTCCACAACCTTATAAGGGCCGGTGCCGATGGGTTTGATGCCAAAACCCTTGGGTCCCACTTTGGCATAGTATTCGTTGGGATAGATGGGAATATTGCCTGCCAGATATTCGAGGGCTGATGGAAACGCTTCTTTCAAATAAAGCTTGACTTTATACGGTCCCAATTTTTCGGCCCGGTCGATCCAGTTGACATTGCGCTGGACCAGGACCTTATTATCCGGATTACTCACAAAGTTGATGGTGTAGACCACATCATCAGCATCAAACTTTTCACCGTTATGGAAGGTGATGCCCTGGCGCAGCTCAAATTCCATCGTAGTGTTGTCGAGCCATTTGTATGATTTGGCGAGCAGGGGCTTGTATTGCAGCGTGTCCGGATCACGATACAACAGGTCATCACATATCTGCCGGCTGACGATCATGCCTTCCCGAGCGGTATTAAAATACCGATCGAGACTTTCCAGTTCCTTTTTCCATGAAAAGTAGAGGGTATCATCCTTTTTGCCGGCCAAGGCAGGTGAAGCGGCCGCCGTCAGAAAAGCCATTGAAATACAGACACAAACGAGTGCCTTACACAGTTTTCCTGTCATAAAAGTCCTCCTTTCAGTATGTGATGTCTTAATATTATGTGGATCGTCTTTTGATCACCCCGCTCCACAGGTTTTTTGCGGGCTCACCGGAGGTGTCAAAAAGGAAGGTGATGCCATTTGGCTACCACTGGTCACCAAGCGGTGTCAACTGAAATTCGGAATGGCGTTGCTTCAAGATAAATGCGCCTGGCACAAACCATACAAATGGCCAAAGCGCATTTGTGAATCTACTATTTTTAAGATAGGTTCTAATATAAGTCCGGCCGGCGATTGGGTAAAAAATAGCGCATGCGGTGACCTCTGATCTCTTCGAGGTCCCTGGCTTTTAGATCCGCCACCATCAGATTTTCTTTGCCGCCAATATCTTTTTTGAGAATGTGTCCAGCCGGGTCCAGCACAATCGCCAGACCTGGGAAATTGAGCTCATTTTGGTTGTTTCCAGTCTGGTTGCAGGCAATCACAAACAGGCTGTTGTCAAAAGCGCGTGCGGACAGATGGCGCATCCATGAATCAAATTTTTCAGCAGGTGTGTTCCGAGGAGAGGCATGCGGCATAAAGATCGCATCCGCACCTTCAGTGGCCATGCGCGTGGAAAGCTCGGGGAAATGCGCGTCATAGCAAAGCTGGATCCCCAGTTTGAAACCATTGATGTCAAACAGCGGGACGGCATCTCCGGCCGTAAATATCTGACTTTCTGGTGGCGCAATATGGATTTTGCGGTATATGCCCACCACGCCCTGGGCGGTGGCAACCAGATGGCTGGCAAAAACACGGCCTGCGAGGTCTGCTTCGGCCAGCCCTGCCAGGATAGCAATATCGAAGCTCTGTGCCATCTCTGAAACCGACTGGCTGATTTTCCCCGGCACCGTTTCAGCTATTTTTTTGATGTTGGCACTGCTGCTGTAACCGGAAATATTCATTTCCGGAAAGCAGATCACATCCACGCCCTTCTTTTTGGCGGCTTTAACCCAATCGGCCATGCGTTCTAAATTGTCAGCGATACGACCAACCGGGCAGTTTAATACAACAGCAGCAATGCGGATATCGTTCTTCATCATGAATTCAGGTGCCAGTGCTCAGGTGTCAGCAAAAAGCTGGTTTCGGGTGTCAGAATCGATTCAAAGGGCTGACACCTGACACCCGAAACCTGAAACCTATACTTTAAATTCCGCCTTAATTTTAAAAAGTTTTGTTGCAGGTAAATTAAGAATATCGGTAACGCCGGTGGCTGCTGCAATTTGCTTGAGATTGGACTCAATTTCGTTCATGCTGGGGGCTATAAACGTAAACCAGACATTAAATGAATTATCGCGACGGTAGTTGTGGGTAACACCCGGGTAACGGTTTACGACGTCAGCAAATTGGTTGATTTTATCCGCAGGAACCTTAGCGGCGCAAAGTGTGCTGACGAATCCAAGCGCATGTGGCGTGAAATTGCCGCCGATGCGACGGATAACACCGGCTTCTTTCATGTTCCGGACGCGGTTGACAACCTCATTTTCCGATAGCTCCAGTTGTTGGCCAATGGTTTTGTAAGGACGGGGTGTCAGA
>JASFJF010000271.1:0-5927 GCA_050122255.1 Desulfobacterales bacterium | reverse complement strand
CGCTTTGCGCAGTTTCGTGTCTTTGCACCTGAAGCGGTTTATGCGCGTTTTTCGCATCGCAATGATCACCGTCATGGTGTTGTCTTTGATGGCAGGAACGGACAGCCTGCTGGCGTGGACGGCGAATGATATTGTGATGACCACTTTTCTGGGCCTGGCCGTGGTTTTCTGGCGGCGGATAAAACCGATTTTGGCCGGGCAAGCCCACGAGGGCCTGCCCGCGCCCAATCCTGGCCGAATTGCACTGATCAGAGGATGGACCTATCTGGGCCTGGTCGGAACGCTTGTGCTGAACCTGGCCGGCTACAGCACGCTTGCGGCTAATTGGTTTCGGACATGGGCCCAGTCGGTGGTCCTGGTGTTCTGGGGATGGATCAGTTTCAAAGTCCTGCAGGAATTTCACCGCGACTTTAGGACAGTATTGGCCGCGGCGGACCGGCAAAAACCGGCGACCAGCGGCGGCTACTGGCGCTGGTCAATAATTCAGCTTGCCTGGGTTATCTGGTTGTTCACCCTGACGGCGGTCCTGGTGTGGGTTTGGGATCCGACGGGTGTTATCCGATCCGGGCTCAAGCGTTTTTTTGATCTCACCTTTACGGTCGGCAGCTTGAATTTCAGCATCAAAGGCATGATCCTGGCGGTTTTCATCGTTTTCGTCACCCACCTGTTTTTGCGCGTCGGGCGGGCGTTGTTGAAAGAAAAAGTTCTGGACAGGCGGCCGATCGAGCGCGGGCTCAAAGATTCGATTCTGACGATTGCGAGCTATCTCGGGTGGGCACTGGGTCTGGTGCTGGCCCTTGGCTTTTTGGGGGTTAACACCACCTCGCTGGCGGTGATTTTCGGGGCGCTGAGCATCGGGATCGGATTCGGGCTGCAGAACATTTTCAACAATTTTATCAGCGGCCTGATTTTGCTGTTCGAAAGGCCCATTCAGGTCGGGGACTACGTGGAGGTCGGCGGGTTGTGGGCCGAAGTCAAGAAAATCAACGTGCGCTCCACGGTCGTGCAGACCTTCGACAACGCCTCGGTGATCATACCCAACTCCGAATTCATCAGCCAGCAGGTAACCAACTGGAGCTTCAGGGACAAGCGGATGCGTCGGAACCTCGAAGTGGGGGTTGCCTACGGTTCCGACGTAGACCTGGTGGAGAAAACCCTGCTGGAAATCGCTCTGGCGACACCCGGAGTGCTGAATTATCCCCGGCCAGACGTTATCTTTGTCGACCATGCCGACAGCGCCCTGATTTTCCGTCTGCGCATCTGGGTCGATGTGGATGATTACTGGGCGGTGGCAAGCCGGATTCGTTTTGACATCGACCGGCGCTTCCGCGAGCTGGCGATCGAAATTGCCTTCCCGCAGCGAGACCTGCACATCCGCACATTGCCGAAACAGATGGAAAAGGCAGTGGGTCCAGACAGTTCCCGCAATGCTTCAACTGAACCGCAAGAAGATGTATAATACACTCGACGCGGACGCTGAGCTTGAAACCCAAAAAAAATTTATGGAGAGAAAACATGTCTGTACTGCAAGCATTTAGACTGGAAAATCAGGTCGCTATTCGGCATCAGTATCAATAATAGCAGCTTTTTAAACCATTACATGTATATGCGCGATATACGGCCGAATCTTACAATTGTAGAACAGTTTCTGATTGTGCACGAATTGGAAAGATTCAGTATAGAGAGAATGAGATCCGCCCAAAAAATATATGACCGAAGTGGCGGTGAAAGCAAAAGAGTTGATAGAGATCTTGAAAGACAGCTTATTACAAGCAAAATATCAGTGCATCGGGCTGAATTATGCATTGCACAGTTGATCAAATATACGGAATCAAATCCTGAAAGCGCTCAATTCATTGATCAATACTCACCGGAACAATTAGAGCGTTACAACAACGCTCAAGCCAAAATAGACCGTCTGAATAATCAACTTACAGAACTGATGGCAAACAACCAGTAGCAATTTCAAAGGTTACAGAAACCAAAAAGGCCGCCAGGAAATCCTGACGGCTTTCAGTATATTTGGCGTCCCCAAGGGGATTTGAACCCCTGTTGCCGGCGTGAAAGGCCGGTGTCCTGGACCAGACTAGACGATGGGGACGCAATTATTGGCAAACGCCCTATGTTTTGTATGTCGGCGTCCCCGAGCGGATTATGAACCCCGTTGTCCCGCATCCAATGCGCGGTGTCCTGGACCAGACTAGACGATGGGGACGCAACATAAAAATTTGAAACAATTTTATAAATGGTGGGCCGTGCTGGGCTCGAACCAGCGACTCTCTGCTTAAAAGGCAGATACTCTACCGACTGAGTTAACGGCCCGATAAAACCATTTTAATTAACCATCTGGTCTTAGGTTGTCAATAAAAAACTGAGGCCTTTGAAAAACATCTCCTTTTGCCTTATTTCAGTGCTAAACATAAATTTTTATCCTCAAAATGCTTTATGTATATCTATGCCTGCCTTCATATAGAGCGAAATTAGAATTTTTTCACAGGCCCAAATTATGTTAGCTCTAATCAGAATCTTCAGAAAATTTTAAATTTTGGTTGAATTGCTTAAAAAGTTTTAGATTTTTTAAGTTAAATTAAAACTATCTCACCAATAGTAGCTTACGCTCAATGGCGCGACGTAAACCGATTCAAAAACGGAGCATACACGTTAGTATTCGAGTATCTTGAATCGGTTTACAACAATGCCCTTGAGCGTAAGATGCATTTTTGAGATGGTTTTTATTTGCGCCAGAATTCCGGGACGACCAGTATAATGACCGTGAAAATTTCCAGCCTGCCCAGCAGCATGCACCATATCAGCAGCCATTTTCCCAAATCGGGGATCCGGGCGTAATTATCGACGGGACCAACCATGCCAAAACCGGGCCCGATATTGCCAATGCCGGCGGCGATGGCTGCAAATGATGTGGTAAAATCCACCCCCAGACCGGCCAGGGCCACCGAACTCAGGGCAAATAACCCCATATACAAGGCCAGGAATCCGACCACACTGCGCATGACATCATCCGGCACGGTTTTGCCCCCGATTTTTATCGGGGATACCGCCCGCGGATGAATCAGGTTAAACAGTTCACGATAACAATATTTAAAGCACAGCATGATGCGCAAGCATTTCATGCCACCGCCGGTCGATCCGGCCGATGCGCCGATGAACATGCACAGCAATAAAATCAGCTGGGACATGGCCGGCCAGAGCTCATAGTCAGCGGTAGCAAATCCGGTAGTGGTGATAATGGATACTACCTGAAAAGCGCCATATCGGAACGAACTGCCAATGGTAGTATATACCGAGCCGTATAGATTAATCGAAACGACCACGGTCAGCAGCAAAACCGTTCCCAGGAAAAAACGACATTCAGAGTCCTGCCAGAATACCAGCGGCCTGCCCCTTAAGAATTGATAGTGCAACGAAAAATTGATGCCCGCTATCATCATAAAGAAAATAAAAACACCATCAAAATAGACGCTGTCATAATGCGCGATGGCCGCATTTTTGGTAGAAAATCCACCAGTGGGCATAGTGGTAAAGGTATGGCATACCGCATCGAACAGGTTCATGCCGCCCAGCAGCAATAAACCCGTTTGCGCCAGAGAGATCAGCACATATACCTTCCATAGGATCACGGCCGTATCCCGGATGCGGGGCTTTAGTTTGTCCGGCACCGGACTGGGTACTTCGGCTTTATAAAGCTGCATACCCCCGACGCCTAAAAAGGGCAGAATGGCCACCGATAGAACAATGATCCCCATTCCCCCGAGCCATTGGATAAAACTGCGCCAGAATAGAAGACCTTTGGAAACCGCTTCGATATTCGTTAGAATCGACGCGCCCGTGGTCGTAAAACCTGAGACCGATTCAAAAGCGGCGTCGACGAAGCTTTCAAATCCACTATTGAAATAAAACGGCAAGGCCCCGAACAAACCCACTGCAGTCCACCCGATGGCAACAATGGCCATACCTTCGCGCTGGCTGATTACTTCGGCCTTGCCGCTTTTAAAGATGAAGTGAAGTGTGAGACCGCTGAAAACCGTTATCGCCATGGATTTAAATATCGGCGTAACGCTCTGGTCGCGGTAATACAGGCCGACGACAAGCGGAAGCACCATGGTCAGTCCGAAAAATAAGCACATTATCGCGACGGTGTGAAGGATGTAGCGCCAGCGCATTTAGAAATACTCCAGCTTTACGGATAGAATTTTTTCAATTTTGGGGATGGCTTCTTTGCGGGCAAAAATGATAACTCGGTCTTCAGGCTGAATGACGCTTTCGCCTGTTGGAATAATAATGGCATCGTTGCGGATGATACCGGCGACCATGGCCCCTGTGGGGAAAGAAATATCGCGCAGTGGCTTTTCGACAATGTCGGAAGTTTCCAGCGCTATAGCTTCAATCACTTCGGCCTGCTCGCCTTTAATGGAAATGGCTGATAGCACCTTTCCTTTGCGGATGTGTTGCAGGATTGAGTTGATGGCCGATAGTCGCGGGCTGACGACCTGTTCGATGCCTATGGCATTTGTCAGCGGAAAATAACTGAATTTGCTGATGCGAGTGATGGTTTTGCGGGCGCCCATGCGTTTGGCCAACAGGGAGGCCAATATATTGGTTTCCTCATCTTGGGTAAGGGTGATGACAACATCCATATCCTGGATATTTTCCTCTGACAGCAATTCCTGATCCGAACCATCTCCACTGAGCACGATTGCTTTGTTTAAGCGTTCAGCCAGGTACGTGCAGCGATCCGGATTGCGCTCAATGATTTTGCAATAAATCGAGTGCTCTTCCAATAAAAGCGCCAATCGGTAGCCGATGCGCCCGCCACCTATAACCAGGGCGCGCTTGAGCGGCTGCTCAAATTTGTTGAACAGCGAAAGGGTATCCAGCAATTTGTCTTCTTCACTGATGAAGTACACCAAATCCCCGGCCTTGAGACGGTCCTTGCCTCTGGGAATGATGAGTTCATCTTGGCGCACAACTGCTGCAATTAGGAGTCTGGCTTTGCCGATGATCTCGGGTAGATCCAAAAGCCGGGCACCGACCAGCTGGGAATCGTCTTCCAGGTTCACACCCACAAACTTAAGGCGACCATCGGCAAATTCACCGATATCAACCGCCCCCGGTATGCTCATCATGCGATGGATGGTTTTTACCACCTCGATGTGCGGGTTGATAATGGTGTCAATATGCGGCGCCATCTCACGAAAATTATCGTGATAATCGTCAAAATCGGCATTGCGGATGCGGGCCAGTTTTTTAGTTGAAGGTGAGATGATATTGGCCACCAGACAGGCGACTAGATTGGTCTCATCACTATTGGTTACCGCCAGAATGATTTCGGCGTCCTGAATGCCGGCTTCCTCCAAAACCACCGGACTGCTTCCCGAGCCGGTGACGACCTGAACATCCAGATGCTCTGATACGCGTCGAGTTGCTTGCAGGTTTTTATCGAGCACCACCACATCCTTGTTTTCCAGCGCCAGATGACTGGCAATATGAAACCCGACCTGGCCTGCACCGACAACAATGATTTTCAAAAAATCCCCTCCTGCAATTCGGGTCGTAAAGATAATGAAGCTTTCATCCAGGCACCTTAAAATAGTGCCCGTGTGAGCTTATAGAGCATCGTGCCCGGTGTAGGCCTTACTATAGTGTTTCTCCGCTGTCAATTAGAGCGTTTGGACGAAGCTCACTTAGACGGTATTAGAAGTGTTTCAAAATCCCATCTCCCCGCTCAATGGGGCGGGATTTCGCATCTAATTTAAAGACTTATTAAGGAGCTCAAAAGGCTCCAATGGCTGCGTTGCAGACCTCCGGCAAATGCTCACATACTCTTGTATGCTGCGCTTTCCCGATCGTCCTGACGCCTTGCCTTGTTGAACACCTTAATTTTAAAAGACCAGACGTGAAATCCCGCT
>JASFJF010000270.1:0-5932 GCA_050122255.1 Desulfobacterales bacterium | reverse complement strand
CGGGCTTGCCCGGCCAAAACCGGCTTTATCCGCCGCCAGAAAACCGCGGCCAGGCCCAGAAAAGTGATCATCACAATATCATTCGCCGTCCACGCCAGCAGGCTGTCCGTTCCTGCCATCAAAGACAACACCATGACGGTGATCATTGCGATGCGAAAAACGCGCATAAACCGCTTCAGGTGCAAAGACACGAAACTGCGCAAAGCGTTCTGCGAGCCTTTAGATCCGTGTTTGATAAAATCCATTCCCCAGCGCGTCACCAGCAGCACAAAAAAGACATAGAACAAAAAGCGGCCCAGACCAATGTCGAAAAGGGAAAAATGGACGGAACTGTAAATCAAAAAGAGCAGCGTTAAGCCGACATAAAGCAAGGATCTTCGCAATAGCAACAGGCACAGACGGCGGTAGTGACAGTTGGCCCCCTCGCATCGGTCCTCGATTCGCTTGAGATAACGCCTGACACGGCTCCGAAGCGCTACAATCGCCGCCAGCGCTGCCAGAAAAAGCATCCACGGGATGAATCCACCCATTTGGATCTGGCCCCAAAGCTTTTTCCAGGTATCGAACTTGAAAGCTGCCAGGATACGGTCCCTTAAAGCTCGCAGATCATCCAGCAGGACGCCGGTGCTCAGATCACGGTAGGGATTCATTCGTTGGGTGCTAGAGGTTTTTTTAAGTTTTTCAAGCGCCGCCGTCAGTCTGTCGCCGATTTCCGTTTTGGCTCCCAGTGCGGATTTGGCCTGCTCCAGCAGATCTTCGTAAATTTTCAGAATACGCTCTTCGACTCTTTTCTTTTCCTCGAGGGTTTGAAACAGCTGCTGCATGGGTTCAACCAGCTGTCGTTTCCTGGGTCCGGGAAGGTCGGACTGCCCAATATCCAGAATCTGCTGCCTGGTAAGCTCGATCTGCTCGAGGGTTTTTTCAAATTCCATCGATTGTGAATCCAGTTCGCGCTGAAACCTCTCGACGGTTTCTGACAAGGCCTTGAATGCCAGCCGGTTTTCCCGGATGGCGTTCTCGAGGTCTCCGGTCTGAACCCGCTCCGTCAGCAGCAACTGCTCGTGGGCGGTGTTTTGGGCATCGTAATCCTTGATTTGCGCCTGAAGCTCTTTTTGTGTGGCTTTTAGCTGCCGCAGCTGCTCGTTGAGATCCACCAGCTCCGCGCGGTGAGTCTGCGCTCCGCTTTCGGCAGATTGAGCCATCTGCTCCAGCGAGCCTCCGGCGTTGGTAACAATATCGCCCTTTTCTTCTGCCTGGGTTGCGGTCATCAAAGAGATGACCAGAAGCAGCGTTAATACGAACCCTGCAACCTGCCGTGCATGCATGCGTGACGGAAAACCAGCTAGGAAAAGAAAATAATTCGGCATCAATTCAATCATGCGCTTGACTCTCTAATCATACAGGCCAGGCGAAAGGCTTCCTGATCCAGTGAAGGTCCGTATGATATTCTTCAAGGATAAATAGCAAGTGTTTGTTCAAAAAAACAAACCTAAAACAATCCAGCTTCAAATATTCCGATAGCCTTTGAATATATGAAACATAATGATGAATCAACTATTGTTCAATTCATTGATCATCCTGTATTCATCGGATAGATCAAGCGGCCAAGAAGCAATACGGTACATTGCATCAGCTAATGTAACAAATTTTGGCTTGCCTAAATTTAAAGATAGCGTGCCTTTATCGAATCAATGAGGGATGCCAAAGGATACCCGGGGGAAATTAATAGTACTGGCAGTCTATACAATATATTGTGGTGACATATTCAGGCCCTTGACCGTTGAGATCTCCAACAAAGCGCAACTATCAGGAGGTTAAAATCCTATAATAGCCGTTTGATATATGTAATAATGCGATAGTTGGGATTAAATTTGAGTGCTTGAAAACATATTTGATTTTGGACAAGATTTTATTTAAGACTGCAGAGGATATAAATCGCAGGCTCCCTTTATCCTCTGGTAGTAAAACCAAATTAAAGTTCTATTTCAGCCCAACTTGCATCATAAATCCTTTAAAACGTTATTTCGTTTCCTGCCCAAATCTGAGAATTTAGTTTCACATTGATTTATAGTTTTATAGGCATATATAAACTAAATAATTGTAATAAATATAAATTTTTACTTTTCCGTTCTGGAATATTTTTTGCAAATAGCAAATTCGTAGTTGTTTTTAGGATTTTGTAAATACCTAAGGAGTTAAATAAAATAGCCACATTTTCTACTGTAAAACCCGCCAATAATACATCCCGATAAATCGATTTTCTGTTTTCAGAGAACCTATGCAAATATATAGCTATCGTTGCAAAGCTGTATCGGGCAAAAAATCCGTCTCATGATAATAACGATTATTATACTGAAGATAAAGGATGTAGGTTCGCACTCGTTCTTCTTATTGTGGCGCATAGATCTCAAAAAAGTGCAAGAAAAGGTTCTGGCCTTAATCAAAATCGCTAATTTTCGATACAGCTGTTAGCATATACAGGAAGCTGATGCCATGATAGACGAGGCAAACTTTCAACATTTTTTATTAGGTACCATTATGGCCTTATCATATCCCTTCTTTAAACGCTTTAAATACCAATATATGGGCCTTGTACTAATACATCCACTTATAATAGAAGGCATACAGTTTTTCGTGCCTCATCGATTACCTGATACAGCAGATGCATTGCTGGGATTTGTTGGGATCCTTTTAGGGTTTTGTCTAATCTGATGGTTGGAATCAAAATTTTAGCGTAGATTTTAGAGAATGAATTTTTAGTCAAGATGATACCGGTTACGGCGTATTCGAAGGTTCAATATTTGAGATTTAATTTGCACAATCTAATTTTATATTTAATACCATTGATATTTTTTGAGGTATATAAAAATGACTAAGATTGAATATAGATGTAATAGATGTTTAATAATTGAGGAAAAATACTTTTTTAATTCCAATAAACCTTCTTGTAGCATTCCATGTCATAAATGCGGAGGCTTGGCCATAAGATTACCATGGGAGAAATATAAAAAAGCGATTTTCAAAGATTTTACAAACCAACGGGGTAATCTCGGCCAATAACTAAAGCTCTTAAGCATTGTTTTCGATCGCATACAAAAAGCAGATTCATAAAACCGGTCCTGTTTTTTTTCGATTCCTGCTAAATTCGTGGTTCTTTCAAGCACTTCTACAACCTGATATATCCAAGCCTTTGGATTCCCCCTTTTTATTTTCATAAAGCCGGATTTTTCAGGCTTACGGTTTGACACCAGATTTATAAATGCGATACGGTTGATATATCCATTTGATACCTGAACTAATTCCCGAAAAATTGATATTTGGTAGTTTCTCAATCTGCAATCACGCACCTCAAGCTGAGCACTCTATTTCTAAGAGGATTCAATGCGCCAGGACAAACCGAGTAGAACAGCGTACAAGGTTGCCATAAACGTTGTTACCTTGGGGGTAAAACCGGGGATGGATAGGATTTTTCCTCCAGGCGCTGTGCAAGCTACAGAGAAATTGATTGTTGCTTCTGGTGCGGCTGGAGAAAGAACTGTACGATGGTCCTGTTCCCAACGGATGGTTTCTGTCTACGAAGCCTTCGACTGGATGCTGCCTGGCTATTTCGAGGCCTTTGCTTACAGGAAGGCGTTCTGTGCGCACCAGGTAAGAGATGGCATTGGCGCGCGCCACCTAATTCTTGGTCTGTTCCTCGAAGAATCTGGCTGGACAAATGATCTGGAGCAAGTTGGTACGACCCGCAAGCACGGTGTGGAATTCTATGCTGTGGCTACGAAATGAACTTGTTGCGTGATTAGCAAGACCGATCAAAGCATTTCTATAAATGGAAAATAGAATTATGCCATAACCACGGTTGGGAATTCTGCTGCGCTCCATCCCCGCTGGTGATGGCCAAGTTGGGCGAATGGGTGCAGGAGACGAGTCTGTGCAATGAACCGACAAGCGGCCACTGGTTACGGCCTTATAAAATAAGGGAGTTAAGCATGGAAAGTGTAATTGTACGAAACCTGCAACCAGAGTACGAGCCGGTGGCAGTTATCTGGAGCAATACAATTCCCGATGATACGCTTCAGTTTAAAAAGGGCAAGTTCGGTTGCATACTTTACCTCTTTGCCGAGGCAGCCCGACGTGGAAAAGTTGCCGGAGGCAATAGAGAGAGTATCACATGTAACGGAGGTCGTGCTGCCCTTGGTTTGGGACTGAACTTCGATGCCTCCGATGAACGACTTGATCATTACGCCGCTGTATTCAGCAAAGGACTTAAATCTGCTCGCAATCAAGAGGCCTACCGAGCACAGATGGAAGCCGCGCCCAAGAATTGGCGGGATTTATACAAATACGGCGAGCGGAGGCACTGCAATGCTGAACTTGCCAGGGAATGGATACTCTATGGCTTGCCCCGCTACGATATCCCATACGAGTGCGTTTTATTCAAGCCCCTAAGCCGCACATCTTCCGACGAAAACGTGCGAGCCATCATATTCCCGGTGAGTCCGATTGAGCTTGCTGGTTTGGTCACACTCGCAGGATCGGTGATGCCAGGGATCGATCCTATCCAGGTGCCTCCAGGTCCAGCCTGTACCAGCATCACTGCTTTCGCTTATACTCAGATCGACCAGAATAAGCCAAGGGCCGTCCTGGGTATGCTGGATGTCGATGGCCGGGAGGTTATGCGCAAGCGGTTCCGGGACGACACTCTGACGATTACCTTACCTACGCCGCTTTACCAGCGTATGGAACAGGAGGCAAGCGACAGTGTATTCCAGACGCCGCCATGGAAGAACTTAATTGGCGGATAAGGAGTCCACATCCTCAATGATGTAAGTATAGATGTTACCTTCCAATTTTTAAATTTCAATATCATCTCAATGAGTCGCCAGTTGACTTAGCATCGGGATAATGGGAAAATTTTTTGTCAAATACGAACATTAAAATAATAAAAGGTAAACATGTCAGACGTAAAAGTTGAAAAAATGGCAGTTTTGATAGATGCTGATAATGCCCAACCTTCTACTGTTGAAGGTCTACTATCGGAAATAGCAAAATATGGGACAGCCAATGTAAAAAGGATTTACGGTGATTGGACACAACCAAAACTCAAAGGGTGGAAGGAAGTTCTATTACAATATTCGATACAGCCAATACAGCAATTTGGGTATACTTCAGGGAAAAATGCAACCGACAGTGCATTGATAATTGATGCAATGGATTTGCTGTACACAGGCAAATTTGATGGTTTTTGCATCGTATCAAGTGATAGTGATTTCACTAAATTAGCGTCAAGGATAAGGGAAGCCGGTCTTTTTGTATATGGATTCGGGGAGGCTAAAACCCCTGAAGCATTCGTTTCTGCATGTGATAAGTTTATTTTCACTGAAGTTCTTCGTTCCAGTGATGATATTAGTGAGAAAATTAAGCGTAAGACAACCAACGAACTTAAAAATGACACTAAACTAGTAAATTTATTAAGAAATTCTGTTGAGGCATCTTCGGACGATTCTGGTTGGGCGCATCTTGCATCCGTTGGTAGTAATATTGCTAAGCAGGCACCAGAGTTTGATCCGCGAAACTATGGTTACAAAAAGCTGGGTGAACTTGCTTCGGCAACAAAGCTCTTCAAAATGGAAGAGAGAACTATCGGCGATGGAACTTCAAGGGCAATCTATATACAAGATAAAAGAAAAAGCAAATAATTATATCTATTACCAAAGATAGGATCTGCTGTCGTACTGTTGATTCCTCCGACAACCACCAAGGTTTTGATGACCTTAAAAAACCTTTTGATATATATTATGGCTATGGTTTTTTTGTGTGCCATTGAAATATACACCTCGTTTGATTGAGGAAAACCTCCTATATGGACTCACCTTTGGCACGGGTCATCTTGGCCATATTCGGTGGGTACCTCGTTCTTCTGCTCTTTTTATCT
>JASFJF010000269.1:0-5940 GCA_050122255.1 Desulfobacterales bacterium | reverse complement strand
ACAGAAACCACCAAGATCAAACCCGTACTGAACAGCACGATCTTAAATATCTGTACGGAACCCCTTAATGGTATCTCGCGAGATACACGCAAATTTGTATAGATGTCATGAAGCGTGTTAATAACGGCATCTAGTATAAGCACTACAACAATGATATAATAAATCTTCAGTGTACCCCTTGCCACTGCCATTGCCTGATCGTAACCGCTTAGAACAACTGGAATAAACAATTGGATGATCAATGCCGGTACGATCAGGGTCATACGCATAACAAATCTGTTTTTCCGCAATTGGTCGTCCCAGGTAAAGCGGGTTTTCGAAAACAACTGGTGGATGACACCACGAACAATTCGGCGGACTGCAGAAAACGCTATGAAGCTGATGAGTAAGCCAGCAGTTGCCAAAATAATTCTAGATAACAGGCCGCCGGGTTCTACCCCCAGACCAAAAGTTGTAATCCAGGATTCAATCCACGTTAACATTTTAGCTATGAGCCTTTTTTCACATTATTTTGATAGGGTTTGGAAGCATATCAGTTTAAATGGAAATTACAAGATGTAAGGGTGTGCCGTAAAGTGCTGTTACTCATGACATATTAGCCCTGAACTTCGACCCTATGAATCTTACTCTATGTTTTGATGCTGCCCACGTACATAGGCTACCAGTTTTTGGGCCATGGAGGATTTAACCTGAATAGCATCGTACTCGATGGGGACGTTGTTCAAATACTGCATAATCAGGGCATCACCGTTTTTGAACCCGTGCGGTAATATGCCGCCAAAGAAAAAGCCCAGGTTTTCAATTTTTGCTGTGGTGGCAGCTGTTAAAGGGTTGGAAAGGTTCAAGAAAAGATTGATAATTTCAATTTTTTTGAGGCACAGTTCGCGGACTTCCGTTTTAAGGGCTGTAATGAAATTTTTCCCGTAGGCCTCAACGATCATGCGGGCATAACGCATCGATCCGATCAGCTTAATTTTTAATTCAGCATGCGAGCTTTGATTGCCGTCCTCCTTTGAGACTGTATTTGCAATTACGGGCGCAGTGCCCAGCTCTCTGTACAGGTCTGCAAGAATGTCTTTGTGATGGGTTGGTGCATAGACAGTCTGTGATCCTGCCACTGGTGGCTGTAAATACAAAAATTGCACCAGCATGCTCACTCGGTCAGAAACCTCAGCGTTCATTCCTTTAAAAACGGTTTCCGGTGGTATTAATCCCAGCCTCAAGCCGCAGTCTTTGAAATCAAATCCATGCATCGTATGCTGGGATACCGTATGATTGGTAACCGCCTCGCCGAAGGCACCTTTGATACCGCGGCTGTGCGCCTGGTCTAGAAGATGACGGGTGATATTGCGAAAACAACCCATCGAGCGGTACCTGGGTTTGACGACTCCCTGGGCCATTTCAACAATTTGCGGGTTTCGATCCCAGATCTGAAAGACGCCGTATCCGGCGATTTCTGAATCATCGGCAATCGCGACGGCCGAATAAACCCGACCGTGGTCGTTCAGGGCGATTATTTTCTCCGGATAGTAGACGTAATCGTGGGGATAGGTGTAACCGTATGTTTTATATATGGTTTTGGATACTTCCGCCGCATCCTTCGGTTCCATTTGTCGTACATGGCATTTGAAAGCGACGGGTGTTTTGGCAATCGATACAGCTGCGGGTTTATAGGGCTCAAGATCGCAGGCAGCGTAGTAGTCGGAAATGGTCTTGTTTTTCAAGTGCTTGATTAAGACCAGCTCTTTACCGTCCGGACCCAGATTGTTGAGCTGAATTTCGTCCAGGTATTCTTTCAAGTGGGAAAAAGGTTCGGCCATGCCGGGTTGCCCGTCTGATGCGCTTTCAGCGCCAAAGGGCAATCCTTTATCCCGCAGGCTCAGCATTAAGCCTTCGGGGATGCGTTCGCAGATGATTTCCAGGGTGCTGTTTTCGGTAGGTTCAAAGGAGTAATTCAATAAGGCATTGATGGCTTCCATGACACCGTTTTCAAGGGCCTTTAAATCTGCAGCCTCCATCCCGATCGACCGCGCGATTTCAGATACATAAATAGCGGCTGCGGTGGCATACTTGGGATCGTTGGGAATTCGAATACTGGAATATTCACATTTTGATGCCACCTTATACCTCCAGGTTCAGCATGAGGTCTTTGTTCAGCTATTTGATCGATGATGGATCATCAGCAAAAGCGGCGTTCACTGCGATTTGTATAGCAGCCGGATGATTTTAGGATGAGGCGTCCGTTGTCCTCCTAAAAGCAAACCCCATGAAGTGTAATCACAGGGGGCTTGTTGTACGCGATAAAATGAAAAATTAGGTTTGCAGGATTGACTCAGGGCCAGCTGATCAGATTTGATGTTGTAATAACGCCGGTTTACGAACCAGTATGTTCCTTCGTTAACTGGTTTTTATTGAATCCTTCCGGGTGCTTTTAGGGCTCGTCTTGCCGGCACTTTTCTTTGTTGAAGAATACCCGTCCGCATACCATCCACCACCCACCAGTTTAAAAGAGCAGGGAGACATGATTTTTTTTGCCCTTCGCTTACAATGGGGACATTTAATATGCTTGGTGTCCATTGGAACCAGACTTTCTGTCACAACGCCTTCAGGACACTGAAACTCGTAAAACGGCATTTATAACCTCCTGAAAAGAAATCGTTTTAGCAGTAAGCACGCCAGGTTGCTCATTTGCTCAAACATAGGCATTTTTTGGGTGCTGTCAAGATTGCAGACGTCAGTAAAGCGCTACTTGTATCCGATATGGGTGCCGGCGTCAATGTAAAAAACGTTCATGAATAATATCGAATAATCTCGATTTGTTAAATACGAACCGCTGTAATCGAATTATCCCTTGACATGCCCTCGAGGCGATATGTATAAAAATCACAAATATTTTCAGGCACTAAGAATCGAAATCCGCCTCTGTTTTTATCTATTACAATGATTTCGGATAGTTAACATCCCGGGACGTTAAATGAAAGCGAATATTTTGGCAAGCCTGTCAGATTGGAAAAAATTGCAGGCTAACGAACATACGATTATGGCGGTGCTGGGCGTTGTTGTGGGGCTGGCCGGAGGATTTGGCGCTGTCGGTTTTCGATATCTGATTGATTTTTTTCAGACCCTGGCTTACGGCGGTAAGCAGGACCTGCTGGAACTGGTGGTCAACTTGCCCTGGTATTACCGTGTGCTGGCTCCCGCCGTCGGGGGGCTGATCGTGGGGCCCCTGGTGTACTTTTTTGCCAGGGAGGCCAAAGGACATGGTGTACCAGAAGTCATGGAGTCGGTGGCGCTCAAGGGTGGCGTGATCCGCAAGCGGGTGGTGGTCGTCAAGACGCTGGCATCAGCCATCAGTATCAGCACCGGTGGTTCGGTCGGCCGCGAGGGACCCATTGTTCAAATCGGCTCTGCTATCGGATCAACCCTGGGGCAGATTTTAAAAGTGTCAGCCGATCGCATGCGCACCCTGGTGGGTTGCGGTGCTGCCGCCGGCATTGCCGCCACCTTTAACGCTCCCATCGCAGGCTCCATGTTTGCCCTGGAAGTGATCCTGGGCGATTTTGGTCTGGCGACATTCAGCCCGATTGTGATCAGCTCCGTTGTTGCCACCGCCGTCTCACGGGCCTATCTGGGAAACACCCCGGCCTTTATCGTACCGGTTTACGAACTGGTCAGCGCCTGGGAGCTTCCCATGTATCTGGTCATGGGTATCTTTTGTGCGGCGGTGGGCGTATTGTTCACCAAAACCCTGTATCGCATCGAGGACCTATTTGATGACATAAAATTCCCCGACTATCTGAAGGGAATATTCGGCGGGTTGATTCTGGGTACTGCTGCATTATTTTTTCCTCAGATCCTGGGGGTCGGCTACGGTGCCATTGACATGGCGCTGGCACAACAGATGGCCTGGTGGCTGTTGCTGGTTCTGGTGCCGATTAAAATATTGGCGACCTCGATTACGATTGGTTCCGGTGGTTCGGGCGGAATCTTCGCCCCATCGCTTTTTCTGGGGGCCATGGCTGGCGGATTTTTCGGATTCATCGTCAATCAGCTTTTCCCTACCATAACGGCATCACCCGGGGCGTATAGCATCGTCGGTATGGGGGCGGTGGTTAGCGCCACCACCCATGGGCCGCTGGCGGCTATTTTAATTCTCTTTGAAATGACCGGCACTTACAAAATTATTCTGCCGCTGATGCTGGCCTGCATTATTGCCACCATCGCCAGCGGGCAATTTTTCAGGGAGTCCATCTATACCCTTAAACTGATGCGCAGGGGAGTTAACATCAAAGAGGGCAAAGAGGTCAACGTCCTAAAATCGATGTTTGTCAAAGATGTCATGACCCCCCATGTTGAAACCATAAATGAAGCCTTACCACTGGGGCAAATGGCTCAGTTGATATCCAAAAGCAAGTTTAACAGTTTTCCGGTCATCAACGACCAAAATAAATTGATCGGCATCGTCTCATTTAATGACTACAATGAAGCTATCTTTGATGAGCACCTCAAAGACCTGGTGGTGGCCAAAGACATCGCATCAACCGAGCTGGTGACGGTATCTTTAGATGAGAATTTATATACGGCCCTTGAAAAGATCAGCTTAAAAGATTTTGCGGTATTGCCGGTTGTCTCGGCACTGGACCCATCCCGCCTGGAAGGCGTGATCAGTCGCCGGGACATCATAGGGGCCTACAATAAAGCGGTTCTTAAAAAAGCCCTATTTAAATAATAGGCACCCTGTTTTTCCGGGGCCGATTCGGGGAAAGGGGATGCTCGGCTTCAGGAGCCGGTGAAATGGAAACCATAGAGATCGTTGAAACACCGTTACTTCGCGAACGTCCCCGCAAAAAAGACGGCCGCACCGCGCCGCAGTTGGCCGAAGAAGAAGCGCCGGAACAAACACCCCAAGAAGAGGAATACATCCTGTGCCGCCAGTGCCGCCAGGCCATTACGCGGCCGGCAGAGCGCATCACCGTTCAGGGATCACACCAGCATACCTTTGCCAACCCCCATGGCATTGTTTTTGAAATTGGCTGCTTCAAGGCCGCTCAGGGCTGTGGTTATGCCGGGCCGCCCTCAACCGAGTTTACCTGGTTCAGCGGTTATGCGTGGCGCGTCGGTTTTTGTAGCATATGTCTGACCCATCTGGGGTGGATATTTATTGCTGGCAGTGGCGACAGCTTCCATGGTTTCATTTTAGACAGACTTATTGAACCGCAGTGATGCATCCAAAGATAGATATTCGTATTTCGAATTTTGGTACAATTACAGGGTTTTCAATTATTTACAAGACTGCTGATCAGCTTCCAGAATATTTTATGAAAGAGGCCTGCAATGGGTGAAATCAAGAGCACCTTAGATCTGGTCCTGGAAAAAACGAAGAATTTGAATCTGAGTGATGCTGAAAAACAGGATCAAAAGAATAAAGACATTGAAAGCCGACTGAACGGGCTGTTACAGAAATTTCAGGATCAGATCATCACTCGCGAGCAATTTAAAGCACAATACCAAACACTACGCAAGACGCACCACCTGACAGGAGGGCAGCATAAGCATCTGTGCAAAGCCATCTGCAGCCGGATTGAACTTGGCCAGAACAATCAGGCATTGCTAGGACTGTTATCCCAATTTGCGGATTCCAGTACCGGGGGCATCGTATCCGTTTTGCAGGATTTTGATTTGGAGATCCAAACGGCTGCCGGGGTGCGAAACAAAATCGCAATGGACAATCTTTTCAATAAGCATTTGATCTCTGGATCTGCGGTTGTTCCCAATTTGGAAAGCGATCCAGAGTGGCGCACAAAGATTGCGGAGATAAAGGCTGATTTTGAGGCTAAACTAAATCAAAAAAAAACCAATCTGTTGGCTTGATTCATAATGTTGATACGCTAAGGCTCATTTTGAAGGTATTAAAGTTCCAAAAGCCTTTGATGTGTTGGT
>JASFJF010000268.1:0-5947 GCA_050122255.1 Desulfobacterales bacterium | reverse complement strand
AGCGCTGATTCGTAAGCGGGAAAAAGTTTAGCGGATCCGAACATTCGGGAATAGGGCGCCCGCCGGCAGCAGGTTATTCTTTTTGGCGGTCTTTTTGAAAGTAAAATCGTCAGTTAGGTTTCATTTGAGAAAAAGCTGGCCTTCATGAATTCGCGGTTGAGCCGGGCGATATTGATGATGGACAGCTCCTTGGGGCATGCGTTTTCACATTCACGGTGATTGGAACAGTTTCCAAAACCGCAGGCATCCATGGTTTGCACCATCCGCAGGGCCCGCCTTGCAGCTTCCGGCCTGCCCTGGGGCAGCAGGCCCAGTTGCGAAACCTTGCCGCTGACAAAAAGCATCGCCGAAGCACTGGGGCAAGCAGCAACACAGGCGCCGCATCCGATACAGGCGGCGGCATCCATCGCCTTCTCCGCAATTTCCTGGGCGATGGGAATCGCATTGCCATCCGGCGCACCACCGGTATTGGCGGATATATAGCCGCCGGCCGCCATTATTTTATCAAGCGCATCGCGGTCGACCACCAGATCTTTAACGACTTTAAACGCCCGGGCACGGAAAGGTTCCACCACAATCGTATCTCCGTCTGAAAATTGTCGCATGTGAAGCTGGCATAGAGTGGTTGCTTTTTGTGGGCCATGTGCGCGGCCGTCAACCACGGCACCGCAGGTACCACAGATGCCTTCACGGCAATCATTGTCGAATGCAATTGGCTCTTTACCCTCCAGTGTCAGTTTGTCGTTGACAGAATCGAGCATTTCGATAAAGGACATATGCACGGATATATCTTGGGCGGCGACGGTTTCAAAATGTCCTTTTTTTTCGTTTTGTTGCTGGCGCCAGACTTTTAGGGTCAGATCAATCGTTTTGGGCAGTTTTTTCACTTATAACTCCTTTGGCTCAATTCTACATTTTCAAACACCAGAGGCTCTTTGTGCAAATTGGGTTTCTGATCGCTACCGGTATGTTCCCAGATCGAAACATAGGAAAAATTTTCATCATCGCGTTTGGCTTCACCTTCTTCAGTTTGCGATTCTTCACGAAAGTGCCCGCCGCAAGATTCGGTGCGGTTTAAGGCGTCGTGAATCATAATTTCGGCAAATTCAAGACTGTCTGCCAGGCGACCGGCTTTTTCAAGGCTCTTGTTGTAATCTTTGTCTAGGCCAGGCACCAATAAATTTTCCCAGAATTCGGCCCGCAGTTCTTGAATCAGGGTCAGCGCCTTTCCGAGTCCCTGCCCATCACGGGACATGCCGCAAAAATCCCACATGACCCGACCCAGTTCCCGGGCAAAGTTATCAACGGTGCGGCTGCCATCAATGGACATCAGCTTGGCGATGCCCTCGCGGGCTGCGTGAGTGCTGTCTTTGAAGGCGCTATGGTCTGTGGTTACCGCCGGGAGCGTCGTGCCGGCAAAGTAGCCGCCAATTGTATAGGGAATAATAAAGTAGCCGTCGGCCAAGCCCTGCATTAGGGCACTGGCCCCTAAACGGTTGGCGCCGTGATCTGAAAAATTGGCTTCGCCGAGCACGAATAATCCTGGAATGGTGCTCATCAGGTTGTAATCGACCCACAAGCCGCCCATGGTATAATGCGATGCCGGGTATATCATCATCGGCTTTTCATGGGGCGAATCATCGGTGATCAGCTCGTACATATCGAAAAGATTGCCGTATTTTTTGGCGATGGTCTCGCGACCATCGCGATGAATGGCATCGGCAAAGTCCAGATACACCGCACAGCGTGTCAGCCCGACCCCTTTGCCGGCGTCGCACTGGGACTTGGCTGCCCGTGAAGCCACATCGCGGGGCACTAAATTGCCGAAACTGGGATATTTTCGCTCCAGATAGTAGTCGCGATCCGTTTCGGGAATATCCTGGGGATCTCTGATATCACCTGGATTTTGGGGTACCCATACGCGACCGTCGTTGCGGAGGCTTTCGCTCATCAGCGTCAGTTTGGACTGATGATCGCCGGTATGCGGGATGCAAGTGGGATGAATCTGAGTGAAGCACGGGTTGGCGAACATGGCCCCTTTGCGGTAGGCGCGAAACCCGGCGCCGACATTTGAAGATTCAGCATTGGTGGACAGATAATACACATTGCCGTAGCCGCCTGTACACAGCACCACCGCATCGGCGTTGTGGCTTTCCAGTTCGCCATTGATTAAGTTCCGGGCGACAATGCCGCGGGCCTGTCCGTTTATCAGCACCAGATCCATCATTTCCCGTCGCGGCAGCAAGGAAACCATCCCGGCACCGACCTGGCGCATCAAGGCGCTGTACGCTCCCAGCAATAACTGCTGGCCGGTTTGTCCGCGTGCATAAAACGTACGGGAGACCTGGGAGCCGCCGAAAGAGCGGTTGGCGAGCAAGCCCCCGTAATCTCTTGCAAACGGAACGCCCTGGGCGACACATTGATCAATAATGTTGTTACTCAGCTGAGCAAGGCGATAGACATTGCCTTCACGCGAACGGTAATCGCCGCCTTTTATCGTATCGTAAAACAAGCGCCAGATGCTGTCACCTTCATTGGTGTAGTTTTTGGCGGCATTGATGCCCCCCTGGGCTGCAATACTGTGAGCCCGTCGCGGTGAATCCTGTATGCATAAAGTCTTGACATGATAGCCCAACTCCGCAAGGCTGGCGGAGGCCGACGCGCCGGCCAGGCCTGTACCGACCACGATGATCTCAAATTTGCGCTTATTGGCAGGGTTGACCAATTTGAGTTCAAAGCGGTGACGGTCCCATTTATCGGTCAGCGGGCCTGCCGGTACGTGCGCGTCAAATTGCATCCTGCTTTTCCCTTCATTAGAAAGTTATCTTTTATTCAATTACCCATCGCGATTAATGCATAAGCTTCAATTGAACGATTTTTGCTCGGTTGAGGTGCTACTCTACTGCCCACATATACAACGGCAGCAGTCCAAATCCTACACCGATGATCGCGCCGACAATTACGCTGAGCACCATCAGGGCCGGCATATATTTCGGGTGGTTGGCCCCCAGCGTTTGAAATGCACTCCAAAAACCATGGCGGACATGCAGGGCGACAATAATCATTACGATAACATAAATGATCATGTAGACCGGGCTGGCAAAGGCAGTGCTCACAATTTCAAAAATCGTGCGATCGCTTTTGTCGACAAAACTGAAATTAATCAAATGAAAAACAACAAATCCCAGAATGATAAACCCGGTATATGGCATCGTCAGAGAACTCAGGGTACGCCCGCCAGCGGCCTCGTCCTTTTCATAAGGCACAGATCTTGCTCTGTAGTTTTGGATATAGAGAGTGATGCCGGTGGTCACATGGATCAATGCCAGCGCCAGCAGACCCAATTCAAATACCGTGAGGACTGGACCCAGTGAGTGCAGTTTTTCAGCGTACGCGTTGAAGGCTGCACCCCCCGCGTAAAGGGTCAGGTTACCGGCCAGGTGGGCAACCAGAAAAGCGATGAAACTCAGACCGGTAACGGCCATCAGGAGCTTTTTACCAATAGATGACCTAAAGGATTGAATCAGCCAGCTCAATTTAACCTCCCACTGTATACAATTGAGGACATAAGTGTATACTATTACACACAAAATGAAATTTGATAAAAGGCTATTTTTTAATCAATTCTTCAATCGGTGTCAATAACATTATTGAGCCACCAGTCATCGCAATGGGTTTCCATTATGCTGCGGGTGATATCTTTGCCGATTTTCGTTCGAACGCGGCCGAGTACGTGCGGCAGCCATGAATCCGGGGGCGAATATCCGCTATCTGACAGGTATTTGAGCTCAAGTATGAGTGCTATTTGATCAGCATCATGGGCCAACCGAGCTTCTACAGAGATATTTTGATTGAACTCCTGAATCAAATCGGTAATGGCAGATCCAAATGGAAGCCCTCTGGTTGTGTCTTCAAGGGCTTTGGCCTCGTCAGCCGCAACGTAAACTTTATGCACCGAATTCAAATCGCCTGTCCTGGCTTCCGCTAAATCGTGAACCAGGCACATGCTGATCAGTTTAAGGGCATCGACGTCAGGCTGCAGTTGAGCCAGCACGTACCCAATAAAGGTTGTACTGAAAACGTGTTCCGCAATGGATTCTTTGCCGGTCCCCAAAAAATGAAATCCTGAGCGTGGAATTTCTTTGAGCATTTTGGCTTCAAACAATAGATTGGCGATATTTTTCATGGTCGCTCCTTATTCACCCTATTTGGATCGTGCAAAGATGGACACCGAGTGAATTTAAGTTTCAGTTTTAAGTCATCGGTCACTGGGTTCAGCGTTCAAAGGTTCAGAGGTTGGAGACTGTCTCAGATAAAAACCAGATGCTAAAGCACCCACTTCAACCCGCAACGCGAAACCCGTAATGCGGAAGGCTTAAATCCTGAACCCCGGAACCTTTGAACTTTGTGCCTGTGAATTGACACCATATTGAGGGATGTCTTTAAACGCAACCCTTAAATTGACTCGGATGGTAGCATTCAAACCTGTTGACACTTTACCTATATTCATTATACTTTAAAGTGTTTATCTGAGTGAATAACCATTTCAAAAATTCATTGCCACATCAACCTGGCCGCTGCTGAATGCTTTTTGCCATCGAAATTCTTGATTCAAACGATGAAGGAGAAAACTGTTTATGGGTATAGCTCAGCTTGATATCGTCCATATGATCAGTAACGCAGGACCCATGGTTCAGTTTGTAATGCTGTTGTTGCTGTTTTTCTCAATTATGTCCTGGGCCATCATTCTGATAAAGTATCGCTACATCCGAAAGGCCTTCAAGGAATCGGCTGAGTTCAGTGAATTTTTCTGGAAAAGCCGCGATCTGTCCAATGCGTTTGCCAAGGCAAAACAGCTGCCCAGCAGTCCCCAGGCACGAATTTTCCGGATCGGCTATGTAGAACTCAAGAAGACGAGTCAATCTGCTGCTCCGAGTGTTTCTGCGGATCCGGCGATGAACAAACAGGCCGGCAGCCCGGGCATGTCGCTGGATGCGCGGTTTACCGGCACAGACAACATCAAACGCGCCTTGCGTCGCGCCATTACCACCGAAATGACGCACATGACCCAGATGGTGCCCTTTTTGGCCACCACCGGCAATACGGCACCTTTTATCGGACTGTTTGGTACGGTCTGGGGTATTATGAATTCTTTTATCGGTATCGGCCAGAAAGGTTCAGCCAATCTTGCGGTTGTAGCACCAGGCATCTCAGAAGCGCTGGTGGCCACCGCAGCCGGTCTGGCTGCGGCGATTCCGGCCGTCATCGCATATAATTTTTTCATGAGCAAAATACGCGTGGTCGAATCCGAACTGGATAGCTTCTCGGCGGACTTATTGAACATCATTGAGCGTGATATTCTGCGGATAGAGAGGAGAAAATCATGAAATCCGGTGATAAAAACGGTCAATTAATGTCCGATATCAATGTCACGCCATTTGTTGATGTTATGCTGGTGTTGCTGATTATCTTTATGGTGACGGCACCGATGATGATGCAGGGTATGGATGTCGCCTTGCCGGAGGCCACCGCCGAACCGCTGGAATCTGAAAAGGAGCATTTGATCATTACACTCAACACCCAAAATGAGGTCTTTATAAATGATTTTAAGGTCTCCGTCGACGGCCTTGGGGAAAAACTGAAAAACATTCTGCAAGGGCGGGCCGAACGCGAAGTGTTTCTCAAAGCCGATAAAGCCATTACCTGGGGAATCATGGCTCAGGTCATGGCGGAGATCAAAGGCGCCGGTGTTGAAAAATTAGGAATGGTCACCGAACCTGAAAAGTTCAATAAAGAAAGCAAAAGATCCGCATCGAAATCGCCATGAAAAAAAACCGACATATTTACGCCGGACAATACCATTGGCGGCGACCGGAGGCGCCATCGCTGGTGCTGCCCTTTGGCGTTTCAGTTCTTTTCCATGTAGTCCTGATCGGAGGATTGATTT
>JASFJF010000267.1:0-5957 GCA_050122255.1 Desulfobacterales bacterium | reverse complement strand
AAAATTCCTCGAGTTGCCCATGAGCCTTGTGGGTCGCCTTCAATACACCCGCCATCGGTACTGGCTTCTAAAATATCTTGAAAATCAAGTCGGGCAAAAAGAAGAAGCCATTGTCCTGCATAAGGCCCGCAGAAAATATCAGATTCTATTAACCCAGTATATGCTGGAGTGCGATTTACCGATGACCGGCGGTATCGAATTAAAGCCGGAAGATTTGATCCAGGTGACCATTCAACGCGTGAGTGCCCGGCAGGATGTTATTCAAGTCGCCATCGGCTAGCACCTGAACTTTGCATGAAAATTAATGAGAAGTTAAGCTAACACGAAAATACCTCAAACAAAGCGACTTATAGAAGTAATCTAAAATATCGATCAGGTATGAAGGATTAACATCATTTTATCTCATTAATTTTCACCCTTGGGCGAGCCGGAGGCTTACATTTGCTGCGTTATTCAAGGCGAAGCATAGTTCACTATCGCTTCACCCTGAAGTGCCTTGCATATGAAAGCTTCCGACTCGTGCAAAGTTCAGGTGTCTCTTCCCTTTTCTAAATGGCCTTTTTTTCGTTGGCCCCCATTCTCTGCGGTGTTGCGAATCGGCTCAAAATGCTCACATACTATTGTGTGGGCTCCGCTTTTTCACCGATGTGCGCCTTGCCATGAACCCTGATCCACATCTTTAAGAAGGGTTCTTACAAGTTTTCCTCATTAATGAAGAGAAATGATTTTATATTTGTAATTTTTCAAGAGGTCGACGGGTGACCTAACCTTATTATAACCGCTGATGATTCATGTAGCGGTGCATTGTGAAAACGCTCTGATTCTCAACTACTTGACTGAAATGACGGTACCGTTGGTGATCATTTTGAGATCGGCGGGGGTCAATTTAAATACCGCGTGAGGGGTACCGGCTGCCGCCCAGATCTCGTCATACTGCAGAAGGTCTTCGTCAATAAAAATTTTAAGCGGGTGGTCATGTCCCACCGGCGGCACCCCGCCAATGGCAAAACCGGTCATCTGGCGAACATAATCTGGCTTTGCCATTTTAATAGGTTCAGACACAGATTGCTCAATGGCGCGCTCATTGACACGGTTGGCTCCGCTGGCAGCTACCAAAATCGGCTGATGGGATTGCTGGCCCTCAAAAATCAGCGATTTTACAATCTGCCCCACACGGCATCGGACGGCCCGGGCTGCGTCCGACGCACTGCGCGTCGTATCCGTCATCTGAACAACTTCGCAGCTCAATTTATGGGCATGTAAGACTTCTTGAACTTTCTGGGCACTGGGCTTTAATTTTTGCTTCATCTTTCCTCCATTTCCGGTGATAAAAACAATGGCATTAATCCGCTATGCAGGCAAGTGTTAATTCAAGCAGCATATCTCCTGTCGGGTGTGTCGAACATGCCCTCGAATTATGAGAAACATTGATCCGCGACGGTACCTTTCCCCGAGGCTTTATCCTCGATCGATGGCACCCAGTAGCCGAAAAAGGTAAAATAAGTTGTCATCAATTTTATGAATGCCTTTCAATTATCGATTATTTATGGAGTTGATCTGATTTTGTAATAGACAGCAATCTGAATGATTATAGTATTATAGATCAAAATATGCCTTTATGGCACCGCCGGGGTCGTGAATAATCTACTTGACTAAATAATAAATACTAATTATATAGTCATATTATAAATAAATATTATTCATGAAGGGTCTAAGTCATGGGAATCCAGGAAAGAAAGGAAAGGGAAAAGGAGAGGCGACGGCAACAGATTATGGTTGCCGCCAAACGCGTTTTCTCCGACAAAGGTTTCAACAAAGCCACCATGGAAGATATCGCCCAGGAAGCTGAACTTAGCCCGGGTACGTTGTATCTGTATTTTAAGAATAAAGAAGAGCTATATGCTTCATTGTCGCTTCGGATTCTTCAATACCTTTTAATCCGGGTCGAGCATGTCAATGAAGAAAAAGATTCCGGGCCCGAGCAAAAGTTAAAGTCTCTTGTCGATGCAATGTACGATGTTTATGAATTCGATCCGTTGATCATTATCAACATGTTTCATCTTCAGTCCAGTGAAACCCTGAAAAACTTGTCTCCCCAGCTGATGGAAGAGATAAAAATGTTGTCGCGCAAATCGCTGGGTTCCATTGCCCAGATATTCAAAGAAGGCGTCGAAAAGGGCATTTTCATTGACAAGCATCCGGTGGCTCTGGCGGATACGTTTTGGGCCTTGTTTTCCGGAGTGGTTTTATGGTTGACGAGCAAAAAAATTATTGATGAACGTAAAGATTATCTCAAGCAGACCCTGGACGTTGGTTTTGACATTTTCCGTCGCGGACTCAAAAAATAATCTAAAAGCGATTTCAGATCGCTTTTAGAATAACTTCGTAATTTCATCCACCTCAAAACTGGGCCAAGCTATCCGCTTTTTACCCTTATAGGCGTGGATTTCCTGGCCCTTGCCCGCTACTTCTCCGATGCAGGTGACCTTTACGCCGGCAGCATCAATTCGCTGCATCAATTCCCGGCTGTGCGCTTCGCGGCAGCATATTAAAAGACTGCCGGAGCCAATCAGCCCCAGTGGGTCGATATCCAACAGGTCGCATATTTTTTGGGTATGCGGATAAACGGGTATCTTGTTCATATTTACTTTGATGTTGTGCCCTCCGGCAATGCTCAACTCCTTCAGAGCTGCCGCCAGCCCACCTTCGGTTACATCATGCATGGCACTGGTCGCCGGATTTTCAGCGGCTATTTTAGCTTCGGTTATAATGCTGATGTGATCTAAAAATTGACGGCAGTGATCAATCTTGTCCCTCGAAATGCCCATTTGCTCAAGACGATCGCCGAATTCCCTGGCAATGATGGCGGTGCCCTCGATAGCCACTCCCTTGGTGAATAGCACGCGGTCACCCTTTTGCATTCGGCGCTTGTCAATCAGATCGCTGCGGGAAACCGTGCCGGCCATCATGCCGGCAACGATGGGTCTGACGACAGCCTCGGTAATTTCGGTGTGCCCTCCGCACAGGGTAATACACCAGTGCCGGCAATACTCTTTAAGTTCTGCAAACACATTTTTAATCTGTGACGGCGTTGTACCGCGGGGAAAAAAAAGTGTGGCTAAGAACCATCTGGGGATCGCACCGGAGGTGGCAATGTCATTGGCATTGATCAAAACGGCATATTGCCCGATGGAATCGGTGGCAAACGTAATGGGATCGGATTTGAGCACCAGGACCTCCTCAGATCCAATATCCACGGCTGCAATATCTTCGCCCACACCTGGATTGATCAATAGGCTCGGATCTTCAAAAACAAATTGATCCAGGAATTCGCTTAAGAAATGATTGGGCAATTTTCCCGGCGATAACGAGATGCCCATGCAAACGGTATCGATCATATCCCGAATGTGTCCAATCACAAAATCAGCATCAACGATCCGGGGTTCAGATTGAAGTCCCTCGTTCAGAAAGATCGTCAGGGCACCCTGGTTTCGGGCAGTTTCAATTTCAGATGCATTCGCTGACACAACTACCATATTTTCAGATGCAACCTTGAGCCGTTCAGCCGCCAGCCCAATCAATTCGGCCGGCGGTCTGTGCTGTGCAATATCGTCTCGACTGTAGATAAAATCGAAATCATTCTCAGCAATCGCCTCAAATTCCTGTAAACTGGTCCGAATGGCGTTTAACTCCAAACAGCTAAGAATGCCAATACGCAGTCCTTTTGCCAGCAAATAATCAAAGATTTCTAATGCGGCAGGATGCGGTTTAAGGCTTAATGCAGCAATCTTTTCCTGAGCGCTAAGTTTCGCCAGGATATTAATTTTACCCGGCTCATCCGCAAGGCTTGATATATATTCCAGCAGGGTTTTTCGCATCGGGCAGCCAATGGATGCCTTCAGCGTCGCGGTTGCCTTTTGGTCATGCTGGACGACCGTACCCTCCCAGAAAAATAAAACTGCCTTGATATGGTATGGCCGATTATTCATGGAAGATTGCAAGATATTTGAGATTCGTTCATGCCGATAAATTCTAATTCCATGACAGAATGCAATTGAAAAGTCAAACCGCCAGAGTTGCCCCTGCTTAGAGGGCATTTGCTGGTTTTGACAATTGCGGTTTTCGGGTTTAAACATAATACAATTGAGGATGAGAACGAGGACGCGTATCATGCTGTGCAAAATGCCACGTTGCTGTTCTCAAGCGTCGTCGAGCCAAGGACAATTCATTCATCTGAGCCCGGCGGGTATGGTTGCGTCACGATATGGGGATGAAAATAGTACTGATATATCCTTATTTTCTGGAAAAACGGCTGCACCTTGAAGATATCAATGTTGTGCCCCAGGGGGTCTTTTATATTGCCGCTTTGCTCAAAAAGCATGCTTATGATGTGGAAATTCTAAACTGGCACGATATCAACACAGGCCCGCAGGACATCAGATCCGAGCTCACAGAAAAAGACCCGGATGTTATCGGGTTTTCCATCCTGCACGCCAACCGCTGGGGAGGAATCGATATTGCAAAGATCGCCAAACAGGTTAATCCGGAAGTCAAAATCGTTTTCGGTGGCATCGGCGCCACCTTCTTATGGGAGCATTTTTTGACCCATTTTCCCCAGGTGGATTTTGTGGTTATCGGCGAGGGTGAATATACTTTCTTAAATTTGATCCAATGCCTCGATGCCGGTCAGACACAAAACATAGATCGAATCGAAGGGCTGGCCTATCGTAAAAACGGGCAGGTGATTCGGAATCAAGACGCCGAGCCCATATGTGACCTTGATCATCTTCCCATCCCATCTCAATATTTCCGCTATCAGCACATTTCGTTGACGCGCGGCTGTGCCGCCAGGTGCCATTTTTGCGGATCGCCCCGATTTTGGGGCCGGAAGGTTCGATTTCATTCTGCAGACTACTTTGTCAGGCAGCTATCTTTGCTGGCCGGGCAGGGGTGTCGATTTTTTTATGTTTCCGACGACACCTTTACCATCGATGCCAAACGCGTCATCGCCATATGCCAAAAAATTATGGAAGCAAAAATGAATGTTCAATGGGCGGCCATATCCCGGGTCGACATGATCAATGCCGATGTGCTTTACTGGATGAGGAAAGCCGGGTGCATTCAGATCAGTTACGGTGTGGAGAGCGGTTCTGAAAAAATACGCAAATTGATGGGGAAGCATATCAGCCAGCAGCAGATCCGACAGGCATTCGAGCTGACGCAGCATTTCGGCATCATGGCACGCGCCTATTTTATTTATGGCTGCCCGCAGGAAAGTTGGCAAACTATCGAGCAAACAATTCAGCTGATGGACGCCATTAAACCGCTGAGTGCCATTTTTTATATCCTGGATTTGTTCCCGGGAACGGCGTTTTATGATGATTACCAAAAGCGGGAAAATGTCAGTGATGACATCTGGCTGAACCGTATCGAAGATATCCTGTATTTTGAAACCGACCCCGCGCTTACCAAAGATCTCATCCTGGGATTCGGCCGGAAATTGAGAAGCGCTTTTTATCGAAAACTCCCAGAATATGTTGAGGCCCTGAACCTTATCGATAAACAGGATTTATATCCGCAGCACGCCGATTTTTATTCGCGCCTGGCACTCACGTTTCAAAAGGGCGATTATGCGGGCATTGACGCTATCGCGCATAAGGACCGGATTGCTGAAAACCTGTATCGCCGGTCTCTGGAATACGGAACCCATGCCCGGGCATATTGGGGCCTGGGCATGCTCTACCAACAACGCAGGGACTTCGATGAATCGATTCAAATTTTGACGGAAGGCATTAAGGCTTTTCCAAGGGACGAGCAGCTGAATCTGTGTATGGCTGTCAGCTACATGAACATGGGAGAATATCAAAAGGCGCTATCTTATCTGTCAGCATTACAGCACTTGAAAGAGGGCATCTACTTTACCGCCAAATGCTACCAGGCGCTAAATGACCTGCAAA
>JASFJF010000266.1:0-5975 GCA_050122255.1 Desulfobacterales bacterium | reverse complement strand
CGGCTATAATACTTCTCATGGTCCTGGGCGATATCCCGGTCACCGGGCTGGACCAGGTGGCAGTCTAGACAGGTGATATTGGCATTGGCATGGCGGCTCTTGGCCCAGTCCGCAAAAACACCGGGCGTGGTTGCGCGATGGCATTCAATACATGCCTGGGCTTCCGGCGGGACACTGCGCTCGATGCGGTATTCCTTGACCTTGGCAAAATTGGGCTGCTGTGCCATGGCTGCAATGACAATTAGAGCGACCGACGTCAAACCGATAGTGAGAAACAGCAATATTCGCCTCATGGGTCCTGCTCCTTTCAATACGCGGTTATCTGGGAAACTCCAGTTGGATGTTTATAGTATCATCTCACCACGAAGAACACGAAGATCACAAAGGCAAAACTCATAAATTTAGTTTTTGTTTTCGTGTCCTTCGTGCCCTTCGTGGTTGAATAGGCATCACTTGAGCTCTCTGCATAACCGTATAAGGTTTATTTGAAGTTCCAGTTAGAAGAAAGATCCCTAAAAACGGATTTAAAGCTGTCTGAGCCCTTTAGCCTGGTAAGGCACCTTGCGGGTCTGGCGAAACATCACCAGGCCTTTTTCAGAATGCACCAGATCATAGTGACAATCGATGCATTTTTTTTCGTATCCCGGTGTGGCATACAGCACCGAGCGATGGGCCAACATGGCACCGCGTTTATACGGCATGTTAAGCAAATTGCGATGGCATTTCTGGCACTCCCTATTTTCAAAGGCGGCATAGGCATTTTCGCGTGCTTTTTCCCTGTTATATTCCCCCCTCAAAAAATGAATAGCGACGTCCTTAATGCCGTGGTAAGTCTTGGCAAAGAAAAAATCGAAGGTGTCCTGGGGGGCGGGCAGGTGGCAGTCCATACAATCGACGACCACACCGGAAGCGTTGTTAGTATGGCTGGAAGAACGCCAGGCCACGACCGCCGGTTTAATTTCGTGGCATGATCCACAAAAATCAGGCGTGGAGGTGCGAACCATGGTGTAGTAGGATATGCTAAACAGCGGAAAGGCAATGATGATACCCACACCGACAAGGATCAGTGCAATAACATACTTTTTCATGGCAACCTTTGGTGTTGGAGCTTAGAATTTTTCTTTGTCGATCCTATGGTTAAATGATCCCAAGAGGTAAAAAACTGTAATCAGCGTTGCATTCTACCTGATAGCTGATAATACTCGATGTGGCAATAAATGAATTTGACTTAAGTCAAATACGGACAATTAAAAACTCAGTATACTCATCGTTTCGTATTGCTCTGAACCAAAAAAGGTTTCAAACAGATCAAAATTGTAACTGAATTCATCTAGATTGTGATGGCTAGATTGTGATGACGGTGACGTTTCACAATCTAAAATTGGGCTCAGAACTGCAGGCCTAAACAAAAATATTTTGAAACAAGGGAGGATATGAATGTTTTGTTATCAGTGCGAACAAACGGCTAAAGGAGAAGGATGCACCAAAATCGGCGTTTGCGGAAAACAGCCAGATGTTGCTGCGCTTCAGGATCTTTTGAACTATATCGTTAAAGGACTGTCGCAGGTGGCTGTAGAAGGCCGTAAGGTTGGCATCAACGATCAAAAACTCAATCAATTTACCAGTAAAGCTATCTTCTCAACGTTGACAAACGTGGATTTTGATCCCGACCGGTTTGTTGACCTCATCAATGAGGCGGTTGAGAAACGAGATGCATTGAAAGAAAAAGTCAAGGCCGCGGGAGGCCAGACCGATTTTGACAAAGGTCCATCGACCTTCAAACCTGCATCGACCACAGCAGCTTTGGTGGCCCAGGGCGAGAAGGTTGGAATCAAGTCAGATGCGGATATAAACGCGGATATCCTCTCTTTGCGAGAGTTATTGATTTATGGAATACGAGGAATGGCCGCTTATGCAGACCATGCAGCCGTTTTAGGCAAAGAGGACGACAGCGTATATGCCTTTATGCAGGAAGGCATGGCATCTACCCTTAAAAAAGATCTGAGCGTTGATGATTACATCGGTTTGGTCATGAAATGCGGTGAAGTCAATTTAAATACCATGGCGCTTTTGGATGCCGCCAATACCGGCACATATGGTCATCCCGTGCCGACCGCAGTGCCCTTAGGTGCCAAAGCCGGCAAGGCCATTCTGCTATCCGGTCACGATCTTAAAGATCTGGAATTAATTTTGAAGCAAACCAAGGGCAAGGGTATTAATATTTACACCCATGGTGAAATGCTTCCCTGCCATGGATATCCGGAACTCAAAAAGTATCCCCATTTCTACGGCCACTACGGCACTGCCTGGCAGAACCAGGCCAAAGAATTCGACGCGTTTCCCGGTGCGATATTAATGACGACCAATTGTATCCAAAAACCGAAAGATTCTTACAAGGATCACATATTTACCACTGGCCTGGTTGGATGGCCGGGTGTCCGTCACATTGCCGACAAAGATTTTACACCGCTTATTGAGAAAGCCCTTGAATTGCCGGGTTTCACCGAGGATCAAAAGGGTAACCAGGTAATGGTTGGTTTTGCCCGAAATGCAGTGATGGGTGTGGCCGATCAGGTCATCGAAGCTGTCAAAAACAGGGCGATTCGACATTTTTTCCTGGTCGGTGGCTGCGACGGTGCCAAACCCGGTCGCGATTATTACACCAAATTCGTTGAACAAATTCCCGATGACTGCGTCGTTTTGACTTTGGCCTGCGGCAAGTTTCGTTTTTTCGATAAGGATCTCGGTGACATTGGCGGGATTCCGAGACTGTTGGATGTCGGACAGTGTAATGATGCCTATTCGGCAATTAAAATTGCATCGGCCCTGGCCGATGCCTTCGAATGTGAAGTAAATGACCTTCCGCTTTCGATGATCCTTTCGTGGTATGAGCAGAAGGCCTGTGTAATTCTGTTAACCCTGCTCTATCTGGGGATAAGGGACATCCGTCTGGGGCCCAGCTTGCCGGCATTTGTCTCTCCCAATGTTCTTAATGTTCTGGTGGACAAGTTCAACATTATGCCTATTAAAACACCGGAAGAAGATCTGCAGTCGATCCTGGGATAATCAAAAAATTTGACGGTAGTGTCGGCGGCTGTTTTTCAGGCGCTACACAACAGTTTGTCGAATCCATCAAACGGATCATGAACTTTTCCGAGCGCTTCCGCATCTATGCCGGCCATGATGATGTCACCAATTACACTTTATGAAATTAAGATGGCGCCAAATTAATGTTTTCCCTTATTGATGCCGATATCTATTTGATATATTTGTATCAGAAACGGCGGACTAGAAGGGAAACTATTTGTGAGATTACTGACGCGATCGGATTTTGATGGCTCTGTTTGTACGGCGATTCTGGAGGAGCTGGGACTTGTCGATGACATCCTCTATGTGCATCCCAAGGATTTACAGGATAATAAAATTCCTGTCAGCGAAAATGATATTCTGGCAAATGTGCCCTATGTAAACGGCTGCGGCCTCTGGTTTGATCATCACTCCAGTGAGCATGAGCGGCTACAACTCAACGGCAGGTTTAAGGGCGCCAGCAAAAAAGCGCCCAGCGCAGCACAGGTGGTTTATGATTACTACATCTGCAAAAAAGGATGTGCCAATAAGCTAGCCAAATTTGAAGAGCTGATTAAATTTGCCGGCAAAGCCGATTCAGCCAAATTTAGCAGAGAAGAAATTCTTCATCCCGAGGGATGGACAATGCTGGCATTCATTTCCGACCCGCGTACCGGCCTGGGTTATAAACGCAACTTTACCATCAGTAATTTTGAACTTATGAAAAAATTACCCCGCTTACTGCGCACACATAAGGTGGATGACATCTTAAAACGTTCCGATTTTCAGGAACGCGTAAAGCTGTACCAGCAAGAAAATAAAAAATATGAGCAGCTGATCACACAAACTGCCAGAATCGAAGGGGATGCCATCATTCTCGACTTTCGTCATTGCCAGTCCCTCCCGGTTGGCAACCGCTTCTTAGAATATGTGCTGTATCCCGAGCAGAATATTTCCGTACGAATTGCGGACGGCAGGAACAAGGCGTTTGCGATGATTTCGGTCGGGCATAGCATCATCAACCCGACGTCAGCGGTCGACGTGGGATCTCTAACCCTCAAATATGGCGGCGGCGGTCATAAACGGGTCGGCACCTGTCAGGTCCCATACGGTGATGCCGATCGGGTTGTCGACGAAATGCTTTCCGTGATGAACGCTACGGCGTGAGCTCCAATGATATTTATTGGCTCGATGCGCAAATCGGCCAACGGCTTCAAGCCATGATAATTAGCACCCACCAGCCCTATTTCCTTCCATATCCGGGCTTTTTTTACAAAGCCCGGCAATCCGATATTTTGGTTATTCTTGATAGTGTGCAATTTCCGCAGGGTACCACCTGGATCAGTCGTAATCGTCTTAAAAATGATCAGGGCACCCTTTGGCTGACCGTTCCGGTCTGGAAAAAGGGCCTGGGTCTGCAGCGTATCTGTGACGTCAGAATATGCCACGCGTTTCGTTGGGTTTCCAAGCATCTGGCCAGCTTAAAATCCGCTTATGCCCGGGCACCTTATGTTGCTGACCATTTGCCATTTATTGAAGACACCTATCAGGCGCGTTTCGAAAAACTCATTGATCTGAACATGGCATTTATTCATTACCTATTCCAGGAGCTTGATATCGGTGCGGAGGTTAAATTACTGTCGGAACTCGGCATCCGAACAACCGGCACTCAATTGCAAGTTGATATCTGTGATCAACTGGGGGCTCCCATCTATCTGGCCCATGCGCCGGCCGCCAGGTATCTGGATAGCAAACCTTTTCAAAAAGCAGGCCTTCAGATTCAGTTCATCAAACCACCTGCCCGAGTTTATCCGCAGCTGTGGGGTCCGTTTATTGGCAACCTGTCGGTTTTTGATATGCTGTTTAACTGCGGCCCTAAGGCAAAAGACATACTTTGAAGCCCTTCAGGCGTGCCGATCTTACCGCATAAACTGTATTAGATGCCGTCCCGCATCGAGTTACGATAGCGGAACGGCATCTGCCGTGTAGCTGCGGCAACCTCGACAAGCGCTTCCTTTAGTTTATGCGTTTGATTAATTTACTGAGTGCTGAATGCCTTCAGAAAGTCCGGCAGGAATGTTTCCATTCCGGGGTGGGGTGGCGGCTGCTCGGGGACCATGCCGGGTGTGTAACCTTTTTTCTCAAAAGGCTCCAAAAAGCGCTTATTCCGGCTGATCACATGGACCGGAACCGACCAGCTGCTGTCGGACCCGGTTATCTGCACATTGGGCTGGTGATCGCCCATGATGACAATCAGGGTATCATCATCCACATACTGCTCAATAAAGCTTGTAATAACACGCATTTCGTAAATAATCGCTGAAAGGTAGGCTTCGGCTGCATTTGTTAAATCCGGCCAGACCACCGCAAAATTGACGGTTTCTTTTTGATGATAGATACTGCCATTGCCAATTTGCGACCAGTCCTTCAAATATGGCGGTTGACGGTTGAAGGGGGCATGGCTGCTGATGAGGACGAACTCGATAAATAACGGCTGCTTGCGGGGCCGGATTTCTTGTCGATAAATATATTCAAAAACGTATTGATCGGGCATCGGTGACCAGCCGAATCGGGGGCCCCGGTATTGAAAATCCCGAGCGTCATAATGTTTTTGATAACCGAAGAAGCGACCCTGGGGCCAGGGTATTTCATTGGCTGGCATAACGCTGATGGTGCGGTATCCGGCCTGCTTGAATATGGGCGCAATGGTAACGGCTTCTGAGGTGATCAACAGGTCATAGACCAGTTGGTCGGCAAGATGGACGCCGCTGGCAACGGTGCCATGGGCCAACCAGGAGCTGCCCCCGAAAGCCGGTGATTTCAAAAAACCGGAGCGCACTGCAAATCCCCGATCGGCCAGACCTTTTTCAAGCCGCGTCCGCCCCGGTAAAATAGAGGGCAGGTAGCGC
>JASFJF010000265.1:0-5976 GCA_050122255.1 Desulfobacterales bacterium | reverse complement strand
CCAGCATTCCGGGCATTTTTGCCGCCGGCGATGTGCGCGATAAAAGCACCAAGCAAGTGGTCAGCGCTGCCGGTGAAGGCGGCAGCGCTGCCTTGATGATTCGTGAGTATTTAAAGGGAATGTAATCTCATATTTTTAAGATAAGTTCTAAATTTTTATAGCAGTCTTGCAGTTGCTCTTGGCAGTTTTGCGTCGAACGAACAACGGCATAAGGTAAGAGGGCTCCATTCGCTACGGATATTTACATTCGGCGGATTGCGAATGGAGCCGCAGATTACACCCAGATTGCCTCCTGGTTCATCTCTATTACTCTGGTTCCTCGACTACCACCACCTCTCCAATGGTCTGATTTCCACTTTCTTCTATTGCTAACACTTCAAATTTTTTAACAATGCCCACTTCATCCGGCACTACAAAGCTGTCGGCATCGTCAGGCAGTGTGATGCTGATCTCTCCATCGGAGCCTTCGACAACGACCTCGTATCCCTCTGTCGTAACAGTGTCCTCACCACACTGTCCGGTCTCGTTATCTATCTTATTTGTAACGGGCAGCCAGCTGATGGTGCGGGTATCTTGATCATATTCTGCCTCTGGTGCGCATGGAATGTCATGCGTGAATTCTGCACGCCCATGTACAAATTTTCCGTCAACGTCTATTCCAAAAAATTTGTATGTACCTTCCGGAAACCGATTTAGAAAAACACCGATAGGAACCTCATCTAGCGTTGGCTCACCACTTTCAAAAAACAACTCAGCAAGGCCTTGTTGACTCAGGCTTTTTATAGCCTTGACCGCGAGGATCGTGCGGCGCTTTGGGTTGACAATTATAACCTTCTTCCAAGGATCTCCATCGATGAAAGCCCTGACGCCCAGATCTTGATCTGTAAAATTGTACTCGATATTGAACTCTGTTTCCTCGAATAAAATGCCACCGGCCCATACTTTCGGAGCTGCGGCGTCCATGATCAGTGCGACCATTGGGACCAGCAACACGGTCATTAGACGTATGGATCTCATCTTTCCAACCGACTTTTTTCTAACCTCTGTTGATAACATAATTTCCTCCTTGGGTGTGTTTGTGGTCACGCTATAACTTAACGTGCCCGGGTTAATAATGGGTTTGCTGTACAAACAACGAACTTATGCGGCCTTTAATTCGCATGAAAATGCCTTTCAAGGCGGCTACAAAGTAAAGTCCACGGTGTGCCAGTCGGTTTTGAAGCACTCCTCGGGACTGAAAATAAGGGCGTCGTTATCCTGGCAAACGGCCCGCACGCGGATCTGGTAGGTGCGGCCTTTCTCGAGCGCGGCCAGCGGCATCACTCGCACTTTGCTGATCTCAACCATCAGGAGCCGTGCCTGATTTATAGTGTCGGTCTTTAACGGCGGCCCGCTGTCCCATAAGCGCAGCAGACGGTATTCATTTTTTTCCGTGTGACGCATGATGGTATTGGTGGCGGTGTGATGCGCCATTATACGGCTAAATGAATCGTTTTTCAGGGACCACTCGCAAACGATCTCTGACTCTGGAATCCGAGTATAAACAACGAATTTTACCGGAAGATTACGTCAAAATTACGATTTGGTAATGTAGGCAAATAATGAATTTGATGGGGATTGGCGTTAAAAAAGAACTTCGTCGGTATGCTTTTTTTGACGGGCGCAAGTAAATTCCTCCCTTGGATTGGAGAAAAAAAATAAAATAGATAATGATCAGCGCGCGAATCGGAAGGCAAAGCGGCTGCCCTGATTGAGGGCGCTATCCACGTGAATGCTGCCGTTGAGGGATTCGGTGTAGGCCTTGACCAGGCTGAGGCCCAGACCCGTGCCACCCTGGGACCGGCTGCGATCACAACGGTAAAAGCGCTCGAAGATATGGGGCAGGTCGTTTTCGGAAATGCCCATGCCGGTGTCTTCAAATTCGATTCGAATATCACCGTTTTGGGCCGCAGCAGACACCTTAACCACTCCGTTTGCCGGGGTGTATTTAATGGCATTTTCCAGCAGATTCGTTACGATTCGTTGCACTTTTTTACGATTGCTCGTAACGGCCAGTGACTCAGGAAGGTCGGTTTTCAAATTTATTTTTTTGGCCTCGGCCACGGGGCGAAACAGTTCACAGGCCTCGCGGATCAGTTCCACCAGCTCAAATTCTTCGGGTTGATCTCCATTGACGCCGGCTTCGGCTTCGGTAATATCCAGCATGGTGTTGATCATATCAATCAGGGTATCACATTCTTCAATCGTGCTGGCAGCCATGTCCTTGTAATCGTCAATGTCTTTTTCTTTGAGCAGACTCATTTCAGCAATGCCGCGAATTCTGGCCAGAGGGCTTCTCAAATCGTGGGCAATATTATCGTTAATTTCTTTCATGGACTTGAGCAAACTTTGAATGCGGTCCAGCATGTGGTTAAACGTGGCACTCAGCTGTTCGATCTCCCTGTACCGACCTTTGATCTGCACACGTCTATCATAGGAGCCTTTCGATATTTCTGCTGCGGTCTGGGTGACTTTCTCCATGTCAATTGTGGCCCGCCGGGCCAGCAACCAGCCGATGATCGCCGACACGATGATTAAGCTGACAATAAGGATGGAAAACAACTGAAGGAATATATTTAGATATTCGTCAACTTCTTCGAGACTTTCTCCGATCTGTACGACAACATCCGGGCCGACGATGGCAGTGATCATGCGTGCCTCGTCGTCGCGCCCGGAAAAGGACATGCTCTGAATTAAATGTGAGGATTGCTCACTTTGCATTTTTTGAAGATGGCTCTGAAGATCGATGCTGCCCCAGAATGACATGTCGGTGGTAAAAAGGACGTCCCCTTTGAAAGTCGTGAACCGGTAAAAATCTTCTTCCGGATCTTCAGATTCAGCCTCATCGATTATGGCGGCAAGGACTCCCTCCAGGCCTGCTTCTGTCATTAGAGCAGTGAAATTTTCCGCTTTTTCCCGTAACTCAAGGTCCAGACGATCCATAGTGACGGCATAAATACGATAATAAAAAGTAAGAAAACCGATGGCTGCCAGTACTGTAAACGCTACTGCATACAGAATGGTTAGGCGAAAGAGTAATGAACGTCTTAAATTAGTCAGTTTCTTTAAGAACATATCCGACTCCCCGAACTGTATGGATCAGTTTTGAATCAAAATTCTTATCAATCTTGTCCCGCAGATAGCAGATACGGGCTTCGACCACATTCGTCTGGGGATTGAAATTGTAATCCCAGACATGCTCCATAATCATGGTTTTGGAAACCACTCGGCCGACGTTGCGCATCAGGTATTCGAGCAGGGAAAACTCAAGCGGTTGAAGAAAAATTTCTTGATCCGCTCTAAAAACCTTGTGTTTATCCAGGTCTAACTGCAAATCTGCCACCTTGAGCTCGGCAGGTGCGGTGACGCGCGTCGAGCGGCGAATAAGCGCCTGCACACGTGCAAGCAGTTCGGAAAAGGCAAAGGGTTTCACCAGATAGTCATCACTGCCGATTTTCAGCCCTTTGACCCGATCATCGACGGATCTTTTGGCACTTAAAATCAGCACCGGCGTATTGATATTATTTTTGCGGATCTCTTCGATCAGCGTCAAGCCGTCGACCTTGGGCAGCATCAGATCTACAACCGCAATATCATAGGGCTCGGTCAACGCCAGATGCAGACCGTCTTCGCCATTGGCGGCATGATCAACTGCAAAGCCGGCTTCCCTGAGGCCATTCGTCACAAACTGGGCGATTTTGACGTCGTCTTCTACGAGTAGTAACCGCATGGCATTATTTTCATATCATAATCGGGCGTTAGATGCATTTTTAGCATAGGTTTTTAGAAGCCGAAGACAAACTGCACCTGATACATATTCTGCGAGTTCGTCACATCGCTGTCGGCTTCTTTTTCATATCTGGAATAGCGATATTCAAACATCAGCCTGGCTTCGGTTAAAAAAAAGACATCAAGCAGCTCAAGCAATGAATAGCTGAATCCGCCAATGATGCGATAATCCAAGACTTCATCCTGACCGCCGCGGGTATCGTCCCAAAAAGCTTCATATCGGGTTGCCAGCAGCAATGAGTCCATCGGCTCAAATGCAAGGCCCACAAATCCGGCGCTTTCCTTGTTCTCCTCTTCGTTTTCTCCGAGCTCCCGCTCAAGCGCTGTAATATATTCCGCATCCAGCATAAACCGCCCGTAATTCAGCGTAAAGGCTCCTCCGATGGAACGATTGCGATCGCCATCGCCAGGTTCGCTGTTATAAAAAGCGTTTAGAGACAGGAGATCTTCTATCGGCTCAATAGTTGCGCTGGTGATAAAGGATCTGAAATAATCTTCTTTCTGCCGTCCGGGTCTGAAATTGTGGATGTTTTCATTTTGCAGATTCTCGATAACCTGTGGTTTGCGGTAAGCCGAAAATGAGACCTCCAGCCCGTGAAAATCGGGGTTGAAACCGACAGTGGCCCCCCAGTCGTCAATTTCATAAAAATCTTCGGTAACGGTGCCTTCAATCAGATGATCGTCAAACACCCCAAATGGCAGCACAGTTTTGCCGGCGACAAAGTATACTGGCGCCTGCAGGCTTTTTAATGTCACGATGGCTTCATCCAGGCGCACTTTGCCATCACCGCCTTTCTTGCCGTAATCCTCGGCATCAACCACCACTTTGGACTTGCTCCAGTCGTTAAAAAAGACGCGCAGGGCCAGTTCCGCGGTGCTCATGAAAAAATCTGAACTGCTGCCGCTCTTTTCGTCATCGATATCCCTGACATCAAGATATTCATAGTTCAGCTCGACACCGCCATTGAGCCGAACCCTGTCACCGAAGACCGGCTGGATTTTTTGGTTGAGCCAGCTAAGCTCTGTATCTTGTTTTGCGGCAACTAATTTCAGCTCTTGTTTAATGTTACGATTTTCTGCTTCGGCTTCAGCCCCAACCGGAGCACTTGACCACAGGACGAGAATCAAAGCAAAAGGCAGCACAAACCCGCCGAGGGTTTTATGGAGGGCGACGTCTGGTCGATTGGCTCTGCTCATTGAAATGCTATCCCAGAATTCGAAACGCCATTAACGTGGACATCAAACCGCTTAAGACCCCTCGTCGCAATACTGTCGACGAAAGCATCATTCACTGCTGGCACTGGCCACCGGATTGTCCGTTTCGGCATTTTTTAACGTTATTACAATCATATAAGTGGGTTAAAGGGTAACGCAGCAACATTATCGCAAGCTTATGCAAACGTTATCATTTGGTAATCTGATTTTTGCAATGCTATTCCGATTTTTGAGTGCAGGGAGCAGTAAATTTATGTCAATTGGGTGCCAAAAACCGCCAGTGCCGGCTGACTGATGGAGGGATCATCGTAATTTAAAAATTGTCCGCTGAATTCAACCGGAGCATGCAGCGCCAGCCAGGCCAGCGAGCGCCCCGGCACTTCGGGCTTTTCAAGCTGCCCGCTTGCCTTGAGACTTTGATAGTATGCCAGCTGTTCGGCAGGCATCACCCTGGCGCCTTTTTGCCGAATGGTATCCTGCATGCGGGTATCAACGACACCCGGCCTGACGGCGACCACGGTTAAGCGCGGCTCTTCGGCCGCCAGCACCCGGCTGAAATGGTTCAACGCTGCCTTGGCCGCACAATAAGCGCTGGCGTTTTCAATACTGATAGCGGCCGCACCACTGCTGACATTAATGATCCGGCCCCTATGATCACGCAGTGCGCTGATGGCTGCCCGGATCAGATAAAAAGGCCCGAGTAAATTAACAGCGATGTTATATTGCCAGCGATCTACATCGCTATCGCTGACCGGGGAAAGTGGTTCAATCATGCCGGCATTGTTGACCACTGCATCCAGTCGCCCAAAGCATTCCAGGGTTTTGGCTACCGCAGTCTGGCAGGTGCCGGAATCGGAAACATCGCCTTTACAGGTTAGCGCCACGCCGCCCAGTTTCTGCACGTCTTTGGCAACTTCCTCCAGATCATCCGCC
>JASFJF010000264.1:0-5981 GCA_050122255.1 Desulfobacterales bacterium | reverse complement strand
TGGCACCGTGGCTCATGCGGCCGGTGATCCGATAGCATGCACGGATAGCGCCTTTCTGAGAGGTACAGATCAGACCGTCCTGCGGCTCGCAGATCACAGCTGCGGTAACCTTATCAGCATGGCCTTTATGGATGAAATCGGTCACCCCGATCATCTGGTCTTCTTCATCGCACAAAACGCCGCCAATTACCGAGCCGGACAGCTCGATAGCTGATTTTTTTAAGGCCTTCATGGCGATCAGCATAGCCGCCAGATTGCCTTTGGTATCGTTAGTGCCGCGGCCGTACATCCGGCGATCCACTATCTCGGCACCAAAAGGATCATATTGCCAGGCCGAGACATCTCCCGTTGTGACCACGTCTGTGTGGCCCTCAAACATGAGTGTGCGTTTTCCCGGGCCTCGCAATCCGCTGATGATGATATTGGGCCTGATGGGGGTGACCGGGTCGATCTGAACATCAAATCCCTGTAATTGAGCCCAGCGGGCGACTTTTTCACCCACGGCCTGCTCACTGGTGCCGGCCACCGGATCCCACACCGAATTGATGCGCACCAGTTCAGCCGTCAACGCAATCAATTCATCCGCATCAATTTCATTTAATACTTTTTTTATGATGTCTTTGGTTGGTGTCATGATATTTGTCTCAAAATCCGAAATTCGAAGCACGAAATCCGAAACAATATCTAAATCATAAATCCAAATGCTCGAAACAAATTTCGAATTTTAAACATTGAATATTTGAATTTGTTTCGAGCTTCGAATTTCGATATTAGGATTTTGTTTTTCTGGTAAACCATATAGCCTTTACTAGTGAGTTTAACATCACCTAATACGTGCCATCTTGGGGTCCAACGTATCCCTGAGACCATCTCCCAGCAGATTAAACCCCAGCACCGCCCATGCGATGGCCAACCCCGGGAAAACGGCCATCCACGGCGAATGCGACATAAAGGTTTGCGCCTCATTGAGCATCCGGCCCCATGAAGCCGTGGGCGGCTGCGTACCCAGTCCCAAATAGCTGAGTCCCGCCTCGGCTAAAATGGCAACAGCAAATTGAATCGTGCCCTGGATCAGCAGCGGCGAAAGAATATTGGGCAGGACATGCCGCCGGGTAATGGCCCATTCACCCACGCCGCTGGAACGAGCGGCCAGGATAAATTCGCGTTGCCAGACGGTCATTGCGACGGCCCGTGTCAGGCGTGCAAACACCGGTATATAAAAGATGCCGATCGCCAGCATGGCATTGATCATCGACGGCCCCAGGATGGAGGTAATTAAAATGGCGGTCAAAACGGCCGGGAAACCGAAAAGCAGATCTGCAAGGCGCATAATGGCTTCATCGACAAACCTACCATAGTAGGCCGACGCCAGACCGAGCCATACACCGATGCTTAATCCGATGGCCACCGTGACCAGTCCGACAATGATCGAATTGACCGCCCCGGTCATTACCCGCGACAGGGTGTCACGACCATATTGGTCGGTTCCCAGGGGATGCGTCCACGAGGGTGCCTGTAAACGCTCTCGGGCGTTCATTTTGTTGGCATCAAACGGTGTCCAGACAATACTGATAATCGCCGCCAGAACAACTACAGCCGACAGAATGAACCCGACCGTAAAATTTTTATTTCGCAAAAAGCGTTTCATGACAATTGAATTCTTGGATCGACAACGGCGTAAGCCATGTCGACGATAAAATTAACGATGACAACCGCCGCAGCCATAAACAGCACCACATCGCGAACCACCGGCAGATCGCGCTGTCCGATGGCGTTGAACACCAGACGACCGAGACCCGGCAGGTAGTAAACGTTTTCGATGATGATAGCACCGGCCAGCAGTTGGCCCAACTGCAGCCCCATAATCGTCAGTACCGGAATCAGGGCGTTGCGCAGGGCGTGTGTGTAGACAACCGTGCGCTCCCGCAACCCCTTGGCACGAGCGGTGCGGACATAATCTTCCCTCAAGACTTCGAGCATGGATGAACGGGTGAGGCGCGTCAGAATCGAGGCTCTGATTACACCCAGTGCGAAAGCCGGCAGCAGGAGTGCTTTGAGGGAGCCCCAGGCGTCTACCGCCCATCCGGGAAAACCGCCGGCGGCAAACCAGCCCAGCTGTACTGAAAGAAATAGGATCAACAAAATTCCCAGCCAGAACTCCGGCGTGGCCAACCCCAGCTGGGTGAAAAACATGACCGATACATCGGCCGGACGGTTCTGGCGGCAGGCGGCATAGATACCCAACGGCAGAGAAATAATGACGGCAAAGATCATGGCCAGTAAGGCCATCGGACCGGTTACGGCCAGCCGGCTGACAATCAAATCATATACCGGCAGGTTATAATTCAGCGAGCGGTTTCCCTTGCCGGTGATCAGATTGGTTATCCAATCGAGGTACTGGGCCCAAAAGGGCTGATCCAGACCCAGTTCGGACCTCAGATTCGCCAGGGTTTCAGGGGTGGCATTGATGCCCAGCATGATCTGGGCGGGATCCCCGGGCAGCACGAAAAGCACCGAAAATACGGCAATGGAGACCAGCAACAGCAGCAAAATCAATGTGATCAGCTTTTTAACCAGATAACGGATCATGAGTTTAATGCAGACAGGCGGTTTCTACTATTGATGAATTATCATTTTGGTATTCACCACAAAGAACACGAAGATGCACGAAGTGTAAAATAAATGAAATTCTTTGCTTCGTGTCCTTCGTGAACTTCGTGGTGAAATACAAGCGCTCGTAAAAAGCAAAAATGCTAAATATAAATCCCGTTTTCCAGGAAATTCCGATTACCGCTTCCACCACACCTCGGTGACATCCAGCGCGATGGTGGGGTAATTCTCCCACCAGTTCATCACCGCGGCCTTCATGACCGGCAGGCTGGGCGCTGAAAACAGGTAGCCGTTGACGGCATCATCGGCGATGATTTCCTGACAGCGACCGAACCATTGCGCTTTTTCACTCTCATTGGGCGCTTTGAGGGCCTTGGCATAAGCATCCCGAAACGCCTGGGAGTCATACTGGAAATAATAATCCGGCTTGGCATAGATACCGATATCCCAGGCCTCCACATGTCCGATCATGGTCAGATCAAATTCCTTTTGTTTGAAGATGCGATCCAGCCAGTAACCCCATTCGACAACTTCGATTTTAAGTTTGATCCCCACCTGGCCGAGCATATCGGCGATGACCTCGCCGGCTCTGCGGGAATATGAATAGATCGCCGGCAATTTAATGGTGGCCTCAAATCCGTTGGGATATCCGGCCTGTTTCAGCAACTCCATGGCTTTTTGGGGATTATATGGAAATTTCCCGGTCAAATCTCTGTAGTAGGGGGTTGACGGTGACCAATGGGAGCCGATAGGTGTACCGTAGCCGAACATCACCAGTTCAATTACGGTTTGCCGATCAATGGCATGGGCCATGGCCTGGCGAACCAGTTTACTGTCGAAGGGCTTTTGTTTGTTGTTGGTGGACATGATGACCTCACCGGTGGTCGTTCCCGCATACACTTTGAAGCGCTTATCCTTGGCCATCTCGGATGCCTGCTCCGGAGCGGCGATATAGCCGATGACATCGATGTCTCCGGCTTTGAGCGCAGCAATCTGTGCGCTCGCATCGCCAATAAACTTGAAGGTGACTTTATCCAAATAGGGTAGGGCGGGATTCCAGTATTTTTCGTTGCGCGCCATCTCCACCCGGTCCCCTCGCACCCAGGAAACAAACTTGAAAGGGCCGGTGCCGACCGGCGCACTGGCGGCGTTTTCATATCCCTGTTGAGGCAACATGACGGCATCACCTTCAGCCATGTGGGCGATAAACAGGGCATCGACATCCTTGAGGGTTACGACCAGCGTGTCGTCGTCAGGTGTTTCCATTTTTTCGATGCCACGGAAAAATTCCGGGTGCGCATTTTTGGTGTTCGCGGCGGCGTTGCGCTCCAGATTCCATTTGGCCACTGCGGCGTTAAATGGCTGCCCGTTGTGAAATGCAACGCCCTTGCGCAGCTTAAAGGTATAGCTCTTGCCGTCAGGGGAAACGGTCCAGGCAGCTGCCAGACCGGGTACAAATGCCCCGTTGCGGTTGACCTTGACCAGACCTTCGTAGATGTTGGCAAAAACGACACGGTCGATGGCTGCGGCTGTATTGGCCGTGGGATCCAGCCCCGGTGGCTCGGCCGGTTGACAGACTACCAAACTACCGCCTTTAGTTGGTGCAGCAGCAAAGGCCGTATTGATTGGAAATAGCAAAGCCATTGCCAGTATGATAAAAAACAATTTTTTCATGGTTCCTCCTTTTTTAGCGGGTATTCAAAGTTATTTTCGGTTTTCAAGGTCACAAAATGCCGTCATGCCGGCCACGCTATTGGCTTTGAGGACAGCCATTATGATGGCTCGCGACAGGCTGTTTGCGGCTGCGTGACCGATGCCGCTGATGGCCTGAGCCTTGGCGACGTTAAAAAACCCTGTTGTTTGTGGTAACTTCTTTTTGCCGGTGGCCATGCAAAAAATGGTATCGCCGTCAAACATTGTATGTGCCGGCCGAATGGCGCGGCCCATGCCGTCATGCGCCATTTGAGCAACTTTGGCGGCCTGCGCCTTGTCCAGGATGGCGTCGGTGGCAACCACTGCAATAGTGGTATTTTGGACCGGGGCGCTTTCAGGCAGCGGCGGCAGTTGAACGGCCCGTTTTCCCTGCCGGCCGAATTCCTGTTCAATTTCAAGATGAATTTCCCAGGGCCGCCCGGTAGCCGGATCGATGACCGATCCGCCTGAATTGACTGCTGCCAATGCGGCCACCGTGATACCGGAGTCCAAAAGTACGCTGGCGGTCCCCAGCCCCCCTTTGATGCTACCGGACCATGCACCCGTGCCGGCTCCGGCGCAGCCGCAGGTTACCGGACCGGTGTTGGCCGCGCGGCAGGCCTTTTGACCCCACTTAGCGCTGATGGGCGGAACAAAATCAGATCCGCGATCGAGGTCGTATAGTACCGCAGCCGGCACGATCGGAGCAACATATCCCTTGTCCAGCGGAAATCCGGAGCCATTTTCAGCCAGCCAGCGGACGACGCCGTCAGCGGCTGCCAGACCGTAAACCGAGCCGCCAGATAGCACAACTGCCTGTGCTTTTTCGACCAGGTTTGCCGGCGCCAGCAGGTCGGTTTCGCGCGTACCGGGCGCAGAACCCCGCACATCGACGCCGGTTACGGCACCTTCGGCACAGATAACCACCGTAACGCCGCTGGCGGCATCTGTGTCGGTGTAATGACCCACTGCAATGCCGGTCACATCTGTCAATCCATTGTGTTTTCCAAAACGGACCACATCAAATTCCTTTTTTACCAAAACGGTCTCCAAACTATTCAAAGTACCCTCATGATTGAATGTTCTTTATAATCAGAAGCGATAGAATTTGGCAATAGCCGAAAAGAGGTCAATTTTTAAATAGTGATAATAGGGTTGACTAAGGTATAAATACTGAGATAAATAACCAAATTTACTCGAAACTGGTTTCAAAACCGTCATCTCTGGCCCGATAGCTGCGATGCGATCCGATTCAAAATGCTCACGTGTCGCCGTGTACGCTCCGCTTTCGAACCGAATTGCGCCTTGCTCTCGGACAAGGTTTAAAAATTTTGAAACCGGTCTAAACAATTTATAGATGGATTTTAAATTCGATGATTCAGTTAATCAGGGGATTTAAAGATATCCTTCCCGGTGAAGTTGAGCTCTGGCAGGCTGTTGAAAAGGTTGCGCGCCAGCTTCTGGAGGATTATGGCTTCAAAGAGATCCGTATTCCCATTATGGAGCGGACCGAGCTTTTTGCCAGGAGCATCGGTGAAGATACCGACATTGTCGAAAAGGAGATGTATACCTTTGCCGATCGTAAAGGCGACCTGATAACCCTGCGTCCGGAGGCTACTGCTTCGATTACGCGGGCCTACATACAACACCGTCTGTATGCCAAGGACCCGGTTCAAAAA
>JASFJF010000263.1:0-5987 GCA_050122255.1 Desulfobacterales bacterium | reverse complement strand
TTGAGGATACTCCCAAAATTCTCTAAGGGCATGGTTTTCTCCTATCCATAAATCATCGGCAGTTAATGCCTTGCATACCAGTTTACTTACATCCGTATTTTAAGCCTCTGGAGTGCTGGAGTAGTGGAGTATTGGAAGAAATAATCGTTCAACCGTAAACCTTCAGGATACATCCCTCCAGTATTCCAAAACTCTATTATTCCATATTAATTGTTAAACTGGCCTTAAGGTCGTTTAAGTTATTATAGAATTGGTTTTAAAAATTTAGATCATGTTCGCTGGCACGGCGTGAAATGGTTCGAAAACGGAGCGTACACGGTAGTACGCGAGTATTTCGGAACGGTTCATAACACAGCCAGCGGGTATTAAATGATTTTTTAAAACCAATTCTTAAAACCAGCGCTGGATGACGACTTTCGTATCCGTAAAAAAGTTAAAAATCTCCTGGCCGTGGGCCTTGGTGTCGCCGAACATCGAACTGCCCGAACCGCCAAACGGAAAGAAACTCATGGGTGCCGCGATGCCGATATTGATGCCTACCATGCTGGGCATGACACGATATTTGAATTCCCGGGCAGTGCCGCCGTCATTGGTATAAATACAGGCGGCATTCGCAAAACCGCGGGTATTGATCAGATCGATGACCGCATCCAGATCTTTGGCGCGAATCACACTGACCACCGGGCCGAAGATTTCTTCTTTGGCGATGGTCATATCGGGTTTGACATTGTCGAATAAGGTCGGCCCCACGAAAAAACCATTCGGGTACTCAGCGACCGTAAAATCACGGCCGTCCATGACCAGATCCGCTCCTTCTTCGATCCCTTTTTCGATATAACCCAATACCTTTTCCTTGTGGGCGGCAGTGGCCAGTGGCCCCATTAAGGCCTGTTCATCCAGGCCGCTGCCGACTTTCATCGCCTTGGCGGCGGCTGTAAATTTTTCAATCAGTTCGTCGGCTACATCTCCCACCGGCACCAGTACGGACCCCGACAGGCAGCGTTGCCCCGTGCAGCCGTAAAATGAGGTGATCATAGAGGGCATGGCCGCATCCAGATCGGCGTCCGGCATGACCGCCACAATGTTTTTAGCACCACCCAGGGCCTGAACTCGCTTGCCGGTTTCGCCGCAGCGCTGGTAGATGTATTTGGCCGTGGGGGTAGAGCCAACAAAAGAAATGCCTTCTATGTCCGGATGATCGAGTAAAGCATTGACCACATCGCGTGATCCGTGCACCATACTGAGAACGCCTTCGGGGAGACCCACATCTTCAAGAATTTCAAAAATTTTGGTTTGCGTCATGGGCACCTGCTCGGAAGGCTTGACGATGAAGGTGTTGCCGGTGACAAGTGCGTAGGGCAAAAACCACCAGGCAACCATCCCCGGGAAATTATAGGGGACAATGGCGGCGAATACACCCAGCGGTTGCTTATGCCCCATACAGTCAATGTCTTTGGCAATGTCTTCCAGAGTATACCCGGTCATCAATGTGGTGACGCCGGTGGCGTGCTCCACATTTTCGATCATGCGCCGCACCTCACCACGGGCTTCGTCGATGCATTTGCCCTGCTCGGTTGTCAAAACTTTTGCAATATCCTCGAAGCTCTCTTCAAAGGCTTCTTTGATACGAAACAGGTAGCGGGCCCTTGTCAATGGCGGTGTGGTCCGCCATTCCCAGTAAGCCTCCCTGGCAGCCTGGACCGCTTTGTTGACGTCTTCTGCGGTGCCGTAGGCAACCTGGGCGATTTTTTTCCCGGTGGCCGGGTTCCAGACATCGCCAATTGTTTCCGAGCTGGATTCCACCCATTCTCCATTGATATAGTTTTTCATTAATGGCAATGACATACCGCATCCTCCTTTGCTGGATTGTAGCGTTATCTCAAGAATGCATCTGGCGCCCGAGGGCTGTATTTCCCGCATAAATCGGGATCACAATCTATTTTTGAGATAACTTCTAATACTCAATGATCGTGCACAGGTTCAGGATTTGCCGTTCAGAATAGTCTTGATTATTAGCTTAACCCTGAACCGCTGAACCCTTGAACACTGAACGGTTTTTAATGGCATATCAATATTCAACAACTTAAGGCAAATCCTATTTTGTTGTCAATAATAAATTTTTATGTCTCTGCGAAAAAAACAAAATTATGAATAAAAAATTGCGAATTTAGCAAATTTATTTACTATATTTAACGCTATCAAACAAAAACTGATTGTGTTTTTTATTATCAAGTGGTAGGGCTTAGTGAATGCCGAATGTTTCGTAATTCTTGCTATTGTAACTCAAAGGAGCGCAGCGACATCGGCAAATCGTCATGCTTCCCACCACAGGCCAATCGTCAATTCATACTCGGGGGTAACAATGAAGCGGAATCATTCATCTGCTAAAAAGAAAATGCTGGATCCAATAGATTGCCGGATGATCGAACTTTTACAAAAAGACGGCAGGATACCCAACACCGACATCGCCAAGGAAATTGGTATCTCAGAAGCCACTGTGCGCTCACGCCTGAATCGTCTGATTGAAGAAGGCTATATTCAGATCGTGGCTGTCAGCAATCCAATCCAGCTGGGCTTCAAGATTGTCGGAATTCTCAGAATTAAGGTCGATATCACCAAAATTGAAAAGGTCACTAAGGAGTTGTCGAAGATCAAATCGATCTGGTTTATAGTGCACGCCACCGGTGATTCCGATATTTATACGGAGTTTGTGGCCAGATCTTTGGATGAGCTCAATGATATCATTTTTAATAAAGTGTATAAAATAGATGGTATCATTCGAACCGAAACATCTTTGATCCTGAAGTATATCAAACGACGGTACGATTGGGGCACGGCCATAATTTAGCTTTGGGTTATTTCCTGCCCGTATCGATAAATGATGGCCGCCAACATCTGGTGGATGTTTCGGCTGACCTGACATTTCGTATTTTCTACCACAATCGGTACAAATTTGCGGGCGGCTCTGCACACCGCTTTGTCAAAAGGAATGGTACCTAATATCCTGATATTCTGAAAACACTTATCTTTTATCAGTTTCTGCATTGACTCGGCAATCCTGACATCAATGCTGCTTTCGGTCATATTCAAGACTATTGATAAACGAAATTGATTCAGCTGCTTTTTTAGTTCAATTAATGCTTTGGGATTTCGAATGCGAACTTCCTGAAAAATGAAATCCAGGGAATAATTGCTTGATTTCTCGAGTGAACTGTCTTTGATTCGCTCTGCTAAATCCTTAAGCAACTTATGTTGTGAAAAAAATCGCTCCAAAAAACGGTAATAAACAACTTTCACAAACGCATAGCTGTCCATGACCGATGCCGGCTCTGTGCCAGAAACGATAATTTTTTGATCCGCTTGCAAAAAGAAATCCAGACTATTGTAAGCTGTATTGCCACCTAAATCGACGACCAGGAAATCAGTCTCAAGCGCTTTGAGGTGGCGTATGATTTTTAGCTTTTGTAAATAGGGCAGATTGGCGCTGCCTAGCTTCGAAGAATTCCCCCCAATCAATGACAATCCTTCGAAGGCTGTGGGGGTGAGGATGTCTTTGATGCAATCTACTTTTTTGTCCAGAAAATCATTCCAGGTCTTGGCAAGACTTTTGACACCGGTGTAAAGATGAACATCAGCGCCACCCAGATCAAGATCTGCCAGCACCACTTGCTGGCCTAATAGGGCCAGCCCTACCGCTAAATTAGCCGAAAGCATGGATTTTCCGATCCCCCCTTTGGCGCCTCCTACCGCAATCATCTTATTGCTGGGTTTATTGACCGCCGGTGCATCCGGTGCGGTTTTCAGACTTTCAGTATTCTTAATAGAAAATGGAATCGGGAGGGTCGGTATCGCTTGGTTAGCGGGTCGTATTTGAACCGTATCAACCTCTGATGAAAACGTTTCGGTTAATTTTTCTGCTTGTTCACCAGGATCGACTAAAGCTGTTTCAACCGTGGATAATTTTTTGTCCTGTGTCTCCTCCGCGGGTGCAATCGCATCTGATGGTGCCCAATTTTCCTCTAAAATCACAGAGGCATCTTCTACATCATCAAGACTGTCAGAAGGAGTTATATCTATGGATATTTCTTTTTCCGGTGCTTCCTTCGAGGGTGCAGTTGCTTCCAATGCTTCCTGGTTTTTCTCTAAAATCACAGAGGCATCTTCTTTATCATCAAGACTGTCAGAAAGGGCTAAATCTATGGATATTTCTTTTTCTTGTGCTTCCTTCGAGGGCGCAGTTGCATCTAATGCTTCCTGGTTTTCCTCTAAAACCATAGAAGCATCTTCTACATCATCAAGACTGTCAGAAAGGGCTAAATCTATGGATATTTCTTTTTCTTGTGCTTCCTTCGGGGGCGCAGTTGCATCTAATTTTTCCCGATTCTCGCTGAAGCTCAAGGATGCACCTCCTCCTATCAGTTTGGTCGATCAGATAAGAATTAAATCATAAATTCTTAACAAGGAAATCGGTCATTATAGAAATAGATAGAAATTAAAAAGTTAGAGCAATATTAATGCCAATAAAATTATATTCTATTGTCTTGATCAATTAATGATTACAGGAGCTTATATAACATGACAATTTAAATTGGAGAGATTGACAGTCAAAAATTTGACAATTGGTAAGAATCGGAGGAAAGTGGTAATAACATAAATACATTTGTCCCTTTCTTAGGATCAGCAGATTCGTATAAATTTTTTTATAGTAAAACTGGTTTCAAAGCCTCTGATCATGCTCGTAGTCCATGAATGAGGCGACTCAAAAACGGAGCATACACGATAGTATGTGAGTATTTTGAGTCGTCTTAGAACGCAGCATACGGACATTAGATGAGATTTTGAAACCAGTTTTAGGCGCCGCCAATGCCGTATTCAGTTTCATCCTCACCCAGCACTCCCCAGACTTCTTTCCACTTGTCTTTTGCTCGGGATATTTTACGATCGATATCGCCTTTATCATCGCTCCATTCAGATGGGCATTCCCGCGCCAGCGTCGCTATGCGCTCATCGATATCATCCATAATGGCATTGAGCTCTTTTACAATCGGCTCGGCCTTTTCCCTATCCACGTTTTCAAGGGCAGTTGCTTTTTGGGAAACATCACTCATTTTCGACTTCCAGGCAGCCAGTTCACTGCCCACACTTTTGCAGTAGTCTTTTACATCCATCATCTCACTCCTTTTGCTGTGTTATTCAGAGCGAAGCATCATTAACGATAGCCTTGCTCTGTAATGCCTTGCGTATGAAAGCCTCCGACTGGAGCAAAATCCAAACATTGAACTAATCTAAAAATTAAAAATAAGATGTCAATCCGGAACCCGGAGCGCACAACGCTGAACCTTTACTTGTTTTTGAGAAGCGCATTTTCCATGGCTTGCATCCACTGGGGCGGATAGGGGACCTTAAAGGCGGCGGTGTCCTTCTGATCGTGTTCGTTTAGAAAGTCGATTTTCAGCAGGGATTGATGCAGGTCGACGCCTTTATGGACCCGGTCGTGATAAATGCGCGCGATGCGGGATGCAGGGATCTCCAATTCTATTTTTTTGACCCGGCTGCGGTAGAACAGAGCGTCGGAGAACAACAGCAAAAAACCGCTGCTGCGTCGGGGTTTGCCCGGTTCAGTGGCGTTTCCAAAAAAGTTGACGCCGAAGCTCATGGCCAGAATCGGCCGACTGTCGAAGCGCGACTCGATCCATTTACGGTCACGCCAGCGCATCCAGGCGATATAACCGATGATCCCAAAAAAGGCGAGAGCAATGAAAATCCACTGTTGTTCACCTAAAAAGTGCATAGCTGACTCTATGAAACCAATGAAATTTAACCTCACGCAAAGCCGCAAAGACGCCAGGAAGCGATTTTTAGTTTACAATTTTTAAGCTTCGCGCCTTTGCGTCTTGGCGTGAGCCACAATCAAAAACGCAACCATCCCTCTGCTACTGAAATTCGGAAAGATATATCAACAACTTCTTACGCGCCATATTCTGCTT
>JASFJF010000262.1:0-5989 GCA_050122255.1 Desulfobacterales bacterium | reverse complement strand
AAAGCTCGATTCCGTTTGACTACCGGTTGGAAGTTGATGTCTTGCGCCTGGACGGCAATTTGGGGGATCAGGTGACGCTGGTTACGCAATGGGCGCTTTTAGAAGCTGAGGAAGACGATTTAATATGGATGCGGCGATCGGAATATCAGGAGCAGGCCGCGGATAACACATACAAAGAACTGGTATTGGCAAAAAGCCGAACAATTGAACAATTGTGTCGGGACATGGCCGTTGCCATTAGAAAGGCGCTGGCAAATCAGGATTGAGTGATTTACCAGAGGGTGTTACGATTCGCGATGTCGGCAATACCATCGCAAAGCATCTGACGGTTGCACAACCTTAATCTTTTAGAATTTTGTTTTTAATTTTAAGAGGCATATCATGGTACCTTTTCTGTCAAAAGACTTTAGAAAAGATCCACCATCGTCTGAATACGGATCAATACAAAAACCAGGCATTCTCATGATTTTGGCCGGATGTTTCATTATGGTGGTGGTCGTCCTGGCATGGTTCTCACTTGACAGGGTCAAGGAGAAAATTCAGGCTGATGTGCGTGATGCCCTGCAGATTGTTTTGCAAACCACCCGGGAATCGCTAAACCTATGGGTCGAATCCAACAAATTTCAGCTGAGCCGCCTCGCCGGGAATCCGCGCCTCATCGCTTTGGTCGAACGTCAGTTGAGTGTCCCCCAAAATAGAGATGCATGGCTACAAAGCAATGCGTTACGGGAATTGCGTGCATTCATCCAGCCCCGGAAAAATCATTTCGGCCAGGCTGAATTCTTCATTATTTCTCCGGATTTTATCAATATCGCATCCATGCAGGATGGTAACATGGGAGCTAAAAATCTGATCGCCAACCAGGCATTGGATCTTCTCAACAGATCATTTCAGGGCGAGGCTGTCATGGTGCCGCCCATATGGTCGGACATTCCTTTGATTACAGCTGTGGATGGTAAAAATCGAAAAACGGCCTCCATGTTTTTCGCAGCACCGATTAAAAATAAAAAGGGAAAGATCATCGCAGTGGTAGCCAAGCAGGTGGATCCTTCCAAAAATTTTACCCGGCTGATTCAGCTGGGACGCATTGGCAAAAGCGGGGAAACCTATGCGTTTGGCCGGTATGGCAAGCTGCTTTCTGAAAGTCGTTTTGAGGAAGATCTGATCAAAACCGGACTGCTCCAGGAGGGCGCAAAAAGCATTTTAAAGGTCAGCGTGCGGGACCCCGGCGGTGATATGACCCGAGGTTTCACTCCGTCGGTTCCCCGATACCAGCAACCGCTGACCTTGATGGCCCGTGAAGCGACACAGGGAAACGCCGGAGTCAATATGGTCGGATACCGGGATTACCGGGGTGTGCCGGCATATGGCGCCTGGTTATGGGATAACATGCTGGGAATCGGTCTGGCCACCGAAATCGATGTGGCCGATGCCCTCGGGCCCTATTACACTACACGAACGGTGATCCTGACAGTATTGGGAATTACGGTTTTGCTGGCACTGGGCTCGCTGGCGTTTGCGGTGTTGATCGACGTCCGCGCGAACCGGGCTTTGCAGGAATCATATGATAAATTGGAGCTTCGTGTTGAAGAAAGGACCGCTGAGCTGAGAAAGTTGTCACAGGCAACGGAAAACAGCCCGGCTTCTGTGGTTGTTACCGATAAAAATGGCACCATTGAATACGTCAACCCAAGATTCAGTGAAGTTACAGGATATTCCGCAGATGAGGCCATCGGACAAAATCCAAGCGTATTAAAGTCGGGGGATCTTCCCCAATCATTTTACAAAGAACTCTGGGATACGATTCTTTCCGGTAAGGTTTGGCGCGGTAGATTTAAAAATAAAAGGAAAAACGGTGAGGAATTCTGGGAAAGCGCCTCGATATCGCCTATCAAAAATAGAGAAGGTGAGATAACTCATTTTGTGGCGGTCAAAGAAGATATAACGGAACAAAAGCAGCTCGAAGAAGCGCTGCGCGCCTCTGAGGAAAAATCGCGCTTACTGCTGGAATCAGTCGGCGAGGGTATTTTCGGTGTGGATCTGGATGGAAGGTTAGCCTTCATCAATCCGGCAGCCAACCGAATGCTGGGATATGGATCGGATGAACTCATCGGGCGGCATGTCCATCAGAAAATTCATCATTCCTACGAAGATGGTACCCCATATCCAAAAAAAAAATGCCCCATGTTCTTAACGTATTCAACCGGTGCTGATCATCATATTAGCGATGAAGTCCTGTGGAGCAAGGACGGTACGCCTTTTCACGTGGAATACACCAGTATGCCGATAAAAAAGGACGGTCGGGCCGTCGGTGCCGTTGTCAGCTTCATGGATATCACCGAACGCAAGAAAATAGAAACCGCCCTGCTGGCGGAACGCGAACAGCTGCAGAAGATCCTGGATAACAGCCCGGTGGGTGTCGGCATTTCCACCGACGATGTCGTCCGTTTTGCCAACCCGAGGTTTATCGAACTTTTTGACCGTAAAGTCGGACAGACGGCGCAGGAGGCCTATGTGAATCCGGAAGACCGCAAGCACATGCTGGCGGAACTTGAAAGATCGGGAATTGTGCGCGATGTCGAGCTGCAAACCTACGGCCCCGATGGCGAGATTTGCGATACCCTGGCGACATTCATGCGGACCGAATACGAAGGCCACGCCGGCGTTTTGTCCTGGATGGTGGATCTTAGCGGCCCCAAAAAAGCCGAGAGAGAACTGAAAGATCGTTTGGAGGAATTGGATAGATTCAGACGAATGGCCATCGGCCGCGAGCAGAAGATGATCGAGCTGAAGAAAGAAATCAATGAACTCCTTAAAGGAATTGGACATGCGGAAAAATACAAAATCCATTAACGGGGCATCAAAAATCAAACACTTGCATTACGTCATTTATGCGCAAATTTGTAACCGACTGAAAAACCGCGGCCGGGTGCTGTGGGCTCTCACCTTTTTTATGGTGATAGCGCCTTCAATGGTAATTGCTGAAAAGGCCTGGTATCCGCTAGAGGTGGATGTATGGAACCCCCCGTTTAATGACGAGCGCCAGCGGGAGCAAAAAATGTATACACCCCTGGACAAGGCCCAGAAAAAATGGCGCATTCGCGTCTTTATCCCGCATCTCAAGGATGCTTACTGGTTGGGGGTCAATTACGGGTTGATCGACGAAGCCCGCCGCCTGGGTATCCGTCTTTCGATATTCGAAGCCGGCGGCTACGACCGGCTCGAGGTTCAGCGGCGCCAGATCGAAGACAGTCTCAAAGAGAAACCGGACGGATTGATCATCGGCGCCATATCCCTGGATGGTCTCAACGATCTTGTCAAAAAGGCCGCTGATATGGGTATCCCGGTAGTGGATCTGATCAACGGCCTGTCATCACCGGATATTGCCGCCCGGGCCGCGGTTTCTTTCTGGGATATGGGTCATCAGGCCGGCACTTACCTGAGTCGTTTGCAAAAGGATATGGGGAAGTCCATGAAGGTGGCCTGGTTCCCCGGACCCAAAGGTGCCGGCTGGGTGGCGGCCGGTGATGCCGGCTTCCGCAAGGCAACTACGTATGGTGCCATCGAGATTGTGGCCACACAGTATGGCGACACCGGCAGCGCGGCCCAGACTAAGCTGATCGAGACAGTGCTCAACCAGCATGCCGCAAAGCTGGACGCCATTGTGGGCACGGCGGTTACCGCGGAAGCGGCCGTCAAAATCCTGCAGCGACGCGGGCTGGCAGACCGCATCAACATTCTGTCGTATTATTACAGTCCGGGGGTGGATCGCGGCATCCGCCGGGGCGGCGTCACGGCAGCGCCCAGTGACCTGACGGTACTGCAGGCGCGCATCGCCGTGGATGTCATCGTGCGCATCCTCGAGAAAAATGATTATCATAAACATGTGGCACCCAAAGTGACTATTGTGGACCGTGAGAATATTCGCACCTGGGATTCATCGACGACCTTGGCGCCGCGGGGGTTTAGGCCCATATTCAGTATCAACGAATAGAAGTGGTTAAAAAACCCATCTCAGGCCATATAACGGTGTTGTCCCGCGAATTGCAATGCTCACGTACTTCGTGCACGCTCCGCTTACAATTCACGGGACGCCTTGCCCTCTGGCCTGATCTGGGATTTTTAAATCACTTCACTAACCAGGATCCGCCTGCGGCGGATATTAATAAATGTAATTACTTTAAAAGGCTAATTTCATTCAAATCTAATTTATAGCACCAAATCCAAAATACTAACTTTTAAAAAAACGATCTGCAAATGAGAACTTTATTCACATGGGGATTGCTGATTCTGCTGGCTGTCGGGGGAATCGCCGGGTCTTATGCCTTAAGTGAGGCATTCCGTGCAGATGCCCGGGAAGCCTGGGAAGCGGAGGCCTCCCGGGTCGCCCAGTGGCTTTCTGCAACCGTACTGGGTTGGCTGGAAGAAAGCTATGCCCCCTTATCCGGCCTGGCGATTCTGTTTGAGAATTCCCGCGGGGTTTCCGAAGTCGAGTTTCTGGGTGCCGCGGATGGCCTGGAAGCCCGTGCCACTGCTTTTTTCCTGGATGCCAAGGCTATTGCCCGCCCGCAGGTGGACGGCGACGAATGGTCGATCCAATTTTCCAATGACCCCCTCGGTCCGCTGTCGCCGGACACACCCTTGAGCCGGCAGCCGGAGATTATTGAGAATCTCAAGGTGGCGCTCGATAATCCCGACCAGGTGATGCTGGGGCGGCCCTTTAGCGCGGAAGACGGTTCACGCTATTCACCGGTGGCGCTGGCCATCCAGGACGCGAGCGGTCCGCTGGTCGTCATCGGTCTGGTCAATTATGACGCCATCGTCAAAGGATTGTTTGATATCCATAAGCTGGACGGATTGCGGCTGCAAATCCAGGGCCGCTTTAAAGCGCCCGATGGTCCGGGAGACCAGCGTGAAGTCTTAGGCAAATCTGTGCCGGAGGCGCTATACTCGGTGACCACCCGCACGGTCAGCGCCGGCGCAGACCTGTCGATCACCTGGTATATGGACCAACAATTCGGCAAAGGCCCCAAGGAGGGGCTGGCCAATCTAACCTTTTTGGGGGGAATCGTCGGCACATTCATCATAGCTGCCTTTATCGCTTTTTTTATGCAGCGAAACCAGACGATCACCAGGCGGGTGCATAAAGCCACCGCCGAATTAAAAAAAGTCTCCGAAGCAGTGGCACAAAGCCCGGTGTCGGTCGTCATTACCGCTAAAGACGGAACCATTGAATACGTCAATCCAACATTTTGCGAAGTGACAGGATATGCCGCAGAAGAGGCCATCGGGCAGAATCCAAGGGTATTAAAGTCGGGGGATCTTCCCCAATCATTTTACAAAGAACTTTGGGACACCGTTCTTTCCGGAAATGTCTGGCAGGGGGAATTTATCAACCGCAAAAAAAGTGGCGAGGAGTTTTGGGAAAGCGCTTCGATCTCACCCATCGTAAATGATGTAGGCGAAATTACCCATTTTGTTGCCGTAAAAGAAGACATCACCGAGCGCAAGCACATAGAAGAACAACAAAAAGAGAATGCGGCCAGAACCCGCGCCATCGTTGATCACGCTGCTGACGGCATCATTACGATTAATGAACAGCGTATCATCGAAGAATTCAATCCGGCGGCCGAGCGAATATTCGGCTACAAGGCTGCGGAGATCATCGGCCAGAATGTGAACATGCTGATGCCGGAGCCTCACCACAGCCGGCATGACCGGTATGTTCAAAATTATCTGGATACCGGTAAGGCCAAAATCCTGGGTGACGCACGCGAGATGACCGCGCGACGCAAAGACGGTACCACCTTTCCAATTTATCTGGCTGTCAGCGAGGTACAGTTGAAAGGTCGGCGGATTTTTAGCGGTATGGTACGTGATATCTCCGAACTCAAACAGGCCGAGGAGGCGATTAAAGAAAAGGCGCGTCAGTTGCGCACCATTTTTGACAAATCGCCGATAGGCATTCTGCATTTTGATAATGACGGTA
>JASFJF010000261.1:0-6017 GCA_050122255.1 Desulfobacterales bacterium | reverse complement strand
AAGCTGACGCCATTCTGGAAAAAATGAAAAAGGATGAGTCAGACGAAGTCGAAGATCTGCTGCGCTATGAGAATGATACCGCCGGCGGCATTATGGTGCCTGATTTTATCGCCCTGGCGGAAGATACTACCGCCAAAGAAGCCATCGAAGCGCTGCAAAAAGAATATTCTGATGTTGAGATGCCTTTTTACCTATATGTCGTTGATGATTATGGCAAACTGGTGGGCGTCAGTTCTTTGCGCCAGCTGGTGTTGGTGCGGCCTGAAACACCCCTTAGAGAATTTATGACCACCGACGTTTTTTCAGTTTTGACCGACATGGATCAGGAAGAAGTTGCCAAAATTGTTGCCCGTTATGATATTTTAGCGGTTCCGGTTGTTGACAATACCAACCGGCTGGTGGGTATTGTCACGGTCGATGACGTCATCGATATTTTTCGACGCGAAGCCACCGAGGACATATTGAAAATGGCCGGCGTCGGTGAAGAATTTGTCGAAACCAAGTCCGTTTTGAAAAGCACACGTATCCGCCTGCCCTGGCTTTTTGCCAGTTGCGTTGGCGGTATCGTTGCCTTTTTTATCATCGGCAAATTTGAAGGCTCTTTGGCCAAGATTGCGACACTGGCTGCCTTTATCCCTGTCATTATGGGTATGGGCGGTAATATCGGCACCCAATCCTCGACCATTGTTGTCCGGGGTATTGCAACCGGCAGAATCGATATTCGGGACTTTTGGTCGGTCATTTTAAAGGAACTGACAATCGGGGTTATCTTGGGCGTCATCTATGGCCTGCTCATTGGTAGTGTTGCCCAGATGCGGTATAGCATGAGCTCACTGGCCATTTCAGTTGCTCTGGCGGTCATCAGTTCCATGTCTGTAGCTGCATTGGTGGGCTCGCTGGTCCCTATGGCTTTTGCGCGCATCCATATTGACCCGGCTGTCGCCACCGGACCATTTGTGACGACCGCCATCGATATCATCAGCGTCACCTTTTATTTTATGATAGCCACCGCACTTTTAGGTCTCTGAATTAATGTCTGTTTTTTCCACGCCTGCCATCTTACTCCGCAGACTCGATTACGGGGATTACGATCTCATTCTTACCTTTCTGTCCCTTCAGCGCGGAAAAATATCGCTGATTGCAAAATCTGCCAAAAAAAGTACAAAACGATTTGCAGGCACGTTGGAGCTTTTTTCGCTCGTTGAAGTCATTGGAAGAACGGGCAAACGGCGAGGCCTGCCCGTGCTGCAGGAGGCGGCCCTTATATGCCCTTACAGCGCAATCCGCGGCGATATAAAAAAAACGGCATACGCCAGTTACTGGTGTGAGCTAATTTACAACTGGCTTGAAGAAAACCAGGAGCAGGCTCAAATTTATTACTTATTAAAATATGTCCTTGGTGAACTTGACGACGGTGCCCCGCCCCCCGCCGAATTAAGCGTATTGTTTCAAATGCGGCTGCTTTATATTTCCGGCCACCGCCCGAACCTGTCACAATGTGCGAATTGCCGTAAAAACCTTGACACCATCGATACGCAACAAGTCGTCTTTGATGTTGCCAGAGGAGCCATCCAGTGTCTGGGCTGTGTGTCAGGCTCCTCTGGGCGCATCCGGCTTTCGAAAGGGACGATCAAGCACCTCATCTGGTTCGAAAGCGGGGACCTTAAAAAAGCCTCAAGGATCAGATTCGGAACTCAGGCGCTCAAAGAAGGCATAGAAATGCTCGAGGCGTTTGTGCCTTATATCCTGGGGAAGCAACCCCGAAGTCTGCAGTTTTTAAAACAGATTCGGCAGTGAAACAGTTTATATGTGGGTCTTTAAGGGAAAATCATAAAACTTAACCGCGAAAACACGAAATTGGGAAAAAACGAAATTTTATTTCCTAAATCCATTTTGGTTTTTTGGGATTTTCGTGTTTTTGTGGTGGACCGATACACTCATGTCGAACAAATTCAAACAAATTTTAGAAAATGAGCCTATCGAAGCATCGGCGCCCTGTCGCCTCGATATGGGCGGTACCCTGGATATCCGTACCTTTCATTATCCCCTGCGACATTTGGCTCCCTGTACATTTAATATTGCCGTGGGACTTAGAACCCGGGTGCAGCTGATGCCGCATCACAAAGACCGCATCAAAATTTCCTCAAAAGGCTTTAAAAGTGCGGAATATTCCATCCAACGAGTGCCCTTTATGCATCCACTGGGTCTGATGTTTGCTGCCGGGTCCTATTTTAACGTTAAAAATGTCCACATCCGGATCGAATCCGAATCTCCCCCGCGAAGTGCCCTGGGTGGTTCATCGGCAGCGGTGGTGGCAGTGATCGCCGCGCTTTCAAAGTTATGCCAGAAGGCATCCACGGGCCGACCGCTATCGCGATCCCAAATGGCGATTCTGGCGCAGGGACTCGAGGAAACGGTTGCCGGCGTACCCTGTGGCTTTCAGGATCAGCTGGCAGCGATATTTGGAGGTGTCAATGTCTGGATTTGGCCGCGTCGCATTAACAGTCCGCTATTCCGGAAAAAAGTGGTCGTGCCCAAAAGGCGACATAAACAGTTTGAAAAGCACTTGCTGGCGGCCTACTGCGGAAAACCGCATGTTTCTAAAGATATTAACGGACGCTGGGTCCAGCAATTTCTAAAGGGCAAATTTCGACATCTTTGGGCTGACATCATCTCATGTACCCGGCAATTTGTTGCCGCAGTTGCAGATCGACGGTATACGCTGGCCGGTAAATTGATGAATCAAGAAACGGCTCTGCGTCGGAAAATGACGCCGGATGTTCTTGACAAGATCGGTATACAGTTGGCCAGAGCCGCCCGAGGAACCAAATGCGGGGCCCGATTTACAGGTGCCGGGGGAGGGGGATGCGTCTGGGCCTTGGGTGAGATTGAAAATATTGACAGATTAAGATCATTGTGGGAAGAGATACTTTCATCTGAAAATGAGGCCCGGCTGCTGGATATCAATGTCGATTCCAAAGGACTTATAGTCGATTGACCCCTAAGAATTGATTATAAAAACCTTGAACCCTGAACCCCGGAACCCTGAACCGTGCGAGAAAAGAGGAGACACGATGTACTTTCAAGATGTGATTGCAGAACTGAACAAGTTCTGGGCCCGCAAGGGCTGTGTGATGGTGCAACCCTATGATCTGGAGGTTGGCGCCGGAACATTTCATCATGCCACGACCTTAAAAGCTCTGGGCCCCGAGCCCTGGAATGTTGCCTATGTCCAGCCTTCCCGGCGGCCCACCGACGGTCGTTACGGCGATAATCCCAACCGGCTGCAGCATTACTATCAGTATCAGGTGCTTTTGAAGCCATCGCCTCTTGATGTCCAGAAGCAATACCTTCAGAGCATGAAGGCACTGGGTATTGATCCACTGGATCATGATATCCGTTTTGTGGAAGATGATTGGGAATCACCCACTTTGGGCGCTTCCGGTCTGGGCTGGGAAGTTTGGCTGGACGGCATGGAGATTACCCAGTTTACCTATTTCCAGATGGCCGGCAGTATTGAATTGCACCCGATCCCGGTTGAGCTGACATACGGCTTAGAAAGAATTGCGATGTATCTTCAGGGGGTTGACAATGTATATGATCTGCAATGGAATGCAGACATCCAATACGGTGACGTGCATCATCAGCAGGAGGTCGAGCAGTCGACCTATAATTTTGAAAAAGCCGATGTACCTGTTCTATTTGATTTATTTAAAAAATACGAGGCAGAGTCCAAACGGCAAATTGAAGACGGACTTGTTTTGCCGGCCTACGAATATTGTTTGAAATGCTCCCACACGTTTAATCTTCTCGATGCCCGCGGTGCCATCAGTGTAACCGAAAGAACTGGCTTTATCGGGCGAATAAGAAACCTTGCACGCGCCAGCGCAGTAGCTTATTTGGAGCAACGAAAAGCAATGGGCTATCCGTTGCTCAACAAATAAGGTTCAGAAGTTCAGAGTTCAGGGTTCGGCGGTTTTGACCCTTAGCTTCTAAGTCCTGGCAGTTGACCAGCAAGCATCCAGTAAACAGCAGCTATCAACCAGTGAACCTTTGAACGCTGAACCTTTGAACCCGAAAAAGAGGAAATTATGGAAACGTTATTAATTGAGATCGGAACCGAGGAAATCCCTGCAGGTTATATCAAACCGGCCCTTGATGCGCTGGCGTCAACATTGCAGAAAAAAATGAGCGAAGCCCGGATTGAGCACGGTCCGGCAAAAAAATTCGGAACGCCCCGACGGCTGGCTGTTCGAATTGAAAACGTTGCCGTCAAACAGCGGCCGCTGAAGACCGAATTAACTGGGCCGCCGGTGACGGCTGGATTGGATGCTTCCGGCAAGCCGACGATGGCCGCCAAAAAATTTGCCGAGAAAGCGGGTGTTAAAATTTCGCAATTGAGTGTTAAAGAAACCAAAAAAGGGACCTATTTTTGCGCGGTCAAAAAGGAACGGGGCCAAGCAACGCGAACCCTGCTTAAAGATATACTGCCAAAAGCGATACTGGCGACCCCGTTTCCGAAAACCATGCGCTGGGCGGATCAGGACATCAGTTTTGCCCGGCCGATTCATTCCTGTTTAGCCCTGTTGGGTTCTAAGATGATTTCCCTCAAACTGGGAAACGTAAATGCCAATCGTTACACTAGCGGGCATTATTTCATGAATCCCGGCAGAATCAAAATTGATTCAGCCGACGATTATAGCCACCGTTTGCAAGGTGTCCAGGTCATTGTGGATTTAGATGAGCGTCGCAAAGCTGTCCAAAGCGAGATTGCGGCTGCAGCAAAAAAAGTCGGTGGCCGTATTTTACCCGACAAAGATTTGGTGGACACGGTCACCAATCTGGTAGAATATCCGGTGGCCATATCCGGTAAATTCGATAAGCAATTTCTCGAACTTCCCGATGAGGTATTGATTACCGCCATGCGAGAACACCAGAAATATTTTGCGGTTATCAATAAGGCTGGCCAACTGTTGCCTTATTTTATCGCTGTTAACAATACCAAAGCCCGCGATATGAAACTGGTGGCCAAAGGCCATGAGCGCGTCCTGCGTGCTCGCCTGGCCGATGCCCAGTTTTTCTACGAGGGCGATCTGGAAGTTTCGAATAACCAGCGGATTGAAAAATTAAAAGGCGTTTTATTCCAGGCCCAGCTGGGCACGATGTATGATAAAGCCCAGCGAGTTGCCAAAATCGGTAAATTCATTGCCAGAACGGTGGATGTCGGGTTGACTGACGCAACACAGGAAAATGGGCTCAAAGTCCAGGTGGCCCGTGCTGCCAAACTGTGTAAGGCGGATCTTGTGAGCCAGGTGGTCGGCGAGTTCCCCAAATTGCAAGGTGTCATGGGCAGAGTCTATGCGACTATTGCCCGCGAGTTGCCAACGGTTTCGGCTGCCATCGAGGAACATTATCGACCCACCTATTCTGGCGGTCCGCTGCCGGAAACCATAACCGGATCTGTTCTCAGTATCGCCGATAAGATTGATTCTATCTGTGGATGTTTCAGTGTGGGACTCACGCCCACCGGTGCCTCCGATCCTTACGCCTTAAGGCGTCAGGGAATCGGCATCATACAAATCATGAACGACAAGGGATTTTCTTTTTCTCTCAGAAAACTGATCAAAAAAAGCCTGAGCCAATTTGAATTAAAGGATTCGGATGCACTGAAAACACGCACGCGCAAGGTCTATACCTTTTTGCAAAACCGCATCATCCAGCTGCTGGCCGATCAAGGATATGCAAAGGATACCATTGCTGCGGTTGTTGAGGTGTCCGTCGATAATGTGCCCGATTTATGGAGCCGCCTGGAAGCGCTTGAATCGCTAAAGACCAAGCCGGATTTTGAGCCTCTGGCGGTGGCCTTTAAGCGAGCGGTCAATATTTTAAAGAAATCGGGTAAGTTACAGGTTAGGCCCAGACCCGGCGAATTAATGGAAAATTTGTTTGAACATCAAAGTGAAGCAGCGCTATTTGCGGCCTATCAGAAAGTTGAAAAAAAGGTGTCCGATGCCATG
>JASFJF010000260.1:0-6018 GCA_050122255.1 Desulfobacterales bacterium | reverse complement strand
CCGAGTCGGATCGGCAAAAAGCTGAAGTGGCTCAGTTTTACCTTGAATTTGCCCGTAGCGTGCAGCAGCATCGCGGAACTGCCCAGGCCTGGCGACTTCAGTATCTGACCGATCTTTCGCGCCTGCCGGACTACGAGCCTGGATACGGCCATGCGTATGGCCGCCGTACCCGGTATGCGCCGGTAGATGCACTGGGCCGGCCGGTTTATCATCGCATCCCAAAAGACTATGATACCGCAGCCTCCGACGGTGAACGCTGGCGCTGGCTGCTGGCCAGGGCCGTAACCCTCCACCCGGCGCTCGAGGCCGGTGTCGAATATACCTGGGCCACCTTTTTGCATCAGCAGTTTGGTGTTCAGACGCTGGCGGATTACGGCATACTATACGGCCGCGGGCAGCCTTTAGACAAAGCGGCTCTCAAAAAAGATGAAAGCAGCGCATATGCCGTACATACCTTGGGCAATGATGAAACCATTGCACGCCTGGCGGTGGGGGTCCGGCGCTTTAAACTGCCGGCTGAATTTAACTTCATTCATGTGTTTCATAAAATCCTTGAAAGCAACAACGGTCAGACCGCAAACGCCGCCCGCGCGCTGGCTCAAATCTATGAAAACCGGCGGCAGTATGACCGCGCCGTCCAATACTGGCAGCTGTATAAAAAATGGAATCATACTGCTGCCCAAAAGCGAATCGATCAGATCATTCAAAACTGGGGTGTGTTTGAGTCCGGCGGCATGCAACCGGCTGGCGCAACACCCCGGGTTGAATATCGCTTTCGCAACGGCCGTCGTGTGGCCTTCAGCGCCTACCGCATCCGGGTCAAGCGGCTGCTTGAGGATGTAAAAGCGTATATCCGCACTGAAAACCGACGGCTGAACTGGCAACGCATTAATCTAAACAATATCGGATGGCGCATCGTAAATGAAAACCAGACTCAGTATGTCGGCCAGCTGGTCGCCAGCTGGCAGCTGAATCTGGACCCCGACCAGCGGCATTGGGATCGGCACGTCACGGTTCAATTCCCCGACGTCCTCAAAACAGCCGGTGCGTACCTGGTCAAGGCCAGAATGCAGGACGGCAACATCGCCCGCATCATCATTTGGGTGGCCGATACAGTTATTGTAAAAAAACCGCTTAAAGGCCAAATGCTGTATTATGTGGCTGATGCGCTCAGTGGCGAAGCACTGGCCGGCGTCAACCTCGAATTTTTTGGCTACCGCACGCGCTCCGTTAAAGGTACCAATCGCTACCGCATTCTTCACCGGGTGTTAAATACAGAGACCGACCCAAACGGCCTGGTCATTGTCGGGCCGTCTCAGATGGCTCAAAATATGTCCTGGCTGGCAACCGCAACCACCCGCACCGGCCGCCTGGCCTTTTTGGGTTTCTCCAACGTCTGGTATCCGAACTACGATGATCGTGAATACAACCAGACCAAAACCCTGATCATGACCGACCGCCCGGTTTACCGGCCGGGCCAGGTGGTCAAATTCAAGGCCTGGGTGCGACACGCCCGCTATGATAAAGACGATACGTCTGCCTTTGCCGGTTTGCGATTTACCGTCCGGATCCATAATCCTCAAAACGAGCAAATCTATTCGCAACGTCTGACGGCCGATGCCTATGGCGGAATAACCGGTGAGTTTAACATCCCGGCAGAGGCACCACTGGGCATATACCGCATCTCTCATGGCCGCAGCAGCGTTTACGGCGGCCAGACCTTTCGGGTGGAAGAATACAAAAAACCCGAATTCACGGTCAGCGTCGAAGCGCCCGCCGAGCCGGTCATGCTCGGTGAAAAAATTAGCGCTACGATTAAAGCCGCTTATTATTTCGGCTCACCGGTCACCCAGGCCCGGGTTCAATACAAGGTGCTGCGCAGCGAACATGACAGCCGCTGGTACCCACGCCTTTACTGGGACTGGTTTTACGGACCGGGTTACTGGTGGTATGCCTACGATTACCGCTGGTACCCGGGCTGGCAGGACTGGGGTTGCCGCAGGCCGATCTGGAGCTGGTGGCCGCAGGGGCCGACACAGCCGCCGGAAATCGTGGCCGACGGAGAAGTGAATATCGGCCGGGATGGCACCGTCAAGATCCCCATCGATACTGCACTGGCCAAACTGATACACGGCGATAGCGATCATCGCTATACCATCAAAGCCGAGGTAAGGGATCGGTCACGGCGAACAATTGTCGGCCAGGGTCAGGTGCTGGTGGCCCGCAAACCGTTCAAAGTCTACGCCTGGCTGGATCGCGGCCACTACCGGGTCGGCGATACGATCACCGCCAGCTTCAAGGCCCAGACCCTCAGCCAGGACCCGGTTGCCGGCCAGGGACGGCTTAAACTGCTGCGCGTTACCTATCGCAACAACCAGCCTGAGGAAAGTGAAGTCGCCAGCTGGGACTTAAACACCGACAAGCGGGGCCATGCCGCCCTGAAGATCCAGGCGTCCCGCTCCGGTCAATATCGCCTGTCGTATACCGTTACGGATGCCAATGGGCATGCCATTGAAGGCGGCTATATTTTTACCGTCCGCGGCCAGGGGGATGACGGTGCCAGCTATCGTTTTGCCAAGATCGAATTGATTGCCGATAAGGCTGAATATGCGCCCGGAGAGACCGTGCAGCTGCAGATCAACACCGACCGCGCGGGTGCAACAGTGGTGCTTTTCGTGCGCCCGGCAAATGGCATCTATTTGCCGCCCAAGGTCATCATGCCGCACGGGAAAAGCACCCGCGAGATGATTGACATATCAAAAAAGGACATGCCCAACTTTTTTGTGGAGGCATTTACGGTTTATGACGGCAGGGTGCACACGGAGGTGCGTGAAATTGTGGTGCCGCCTGAAAAACGGGTGCTCAATGTAAACGTCACGCCTGCCCGCAAAGACTATCGCCCGGGGCAGACTGCCACACTCAGCGTTCAGCTCACCGATTTGGATGGGGAGCCTTTTCAGGGTTCGGCGGTCATCAGCGTTTATGATCGCGCGGTCGAATATATTTCCGGCGGCTCCAACGTGCCGGAAATTCGCTCTTTTTTCTGGAAATGGCGACGGCACCATCAACCCTACCAGGAGTCGAATCTGGCACGCTGGTTTGCCAACCTGCTTAAAAAAAATGAAACGCCTATGAAGCCCATCGGGGTCTTTGGCAATCTTATTCAGACTGATACGGCCGAAAAAGATTCGCCCGACAGGCTCAAAATGGCCCGTTCGCAGGTAGCACCCCAAGCCGGAGCAGCCAGGGCTCCAGTGCCAGCCGAAGCTGCTCTTGAGGAAAAAGCCGACGAAACCGACCGCCTGGCCGACAAGGAGACGTCGGCCGATGGCGATCTGGTCCAGCCGGCAGTGCGCAGCAAATTTACCGATACCGCCTTCTGGTCGGCCAATATCACCACAAACGCACAAGGGATGGCCGACGTCACATTTAAAATGCCCGAAAATTTGACCGGCTGGCAGGCCAAAGTCTGGGCCATGGGTCACGGCACCCGGGTCGGCCAGGGAGATGCTGCGCTGGTAACCCGCAAGGATCTGATCGTGCGTCTGCAGGCCCCCCGGTTTTTTGTGGAAAGCGATGAGGTGGTGCTGTCGGCCAACGTCCACAATTATTTAAAGAGCCGCAAATTCATTACCGTCACTCTCGAGCTAACGGGCGGCTGCCTGGCACTGGTAAAAGACCAGAAACAAAATCACTCCATATCTGTTGAAGCCGATGGGGAGCAGCGGGTGGACTGGCGCGTTAAGGTCATCAAGGAGGGTGAGGCGGTGGTGCGCATGCTGGCGTTGACCGATGAAGAATCCGACGCCATGCAGGCGCGCTTTCCGGTTTACGTGCACGGCTTTGGCAAACAGGTGCCCAGAAGCGGTGTCATCCGCGCCGAACAGACCCGGGCCCGGATCCAGTTTCAGGTGCCCGCCGCCCGGCGCGTGGAGCAATCCCGCCTGGAGTTGCGTTATTCTCCGACGCTGGCTGGCGCCATGGTGGATGCCCTGCCGTATCTGGTCAGCTATCCTTACGGTTGCACCGAACAAACTTTAAATCGATTTTTGCCCACCGTGATCACCCAGCAAACCTTAAAACGCATGGGTGTTGATCTGGCCGCCGTTCAAAACAAGCGCACCCATTTAAACGCCCAGGAAATCGGTGATGACTCCCGGCGAGCCGCCCAATGGCAGCGCTATGATCATAACCCGGTGTTTGATGAAGATGAAGTCGCATCCATGGTGACTGCCGGCATCCGGCGCCTGGTGGCCATGCAGCTGTCCGACGGCGGCTGGGGCTGGTTTAGCGGCTATGGTGAGCGGTCCTATCCGCATACCACAGCCCTGGTAGTACATGGGTTGCAGATTGCCCGGCAAAACGGAGTGACTCTCCCCGAGCATTTGCTCACCCGGGGCATCCAGTGGCTTAAACAATATCAAGCCAAAGAATTAACGCGGCTGCGCCTCTGGGACCGCAACCGAAAGAAGGGAAAATCCCAGGCCGACAATCTGGATGCTCTGGTCTATATGGTACTAACCGATGCGGCAGCCGAAAATAAAACAATGCGAGCCTATCTGTATCGGGACCGCAACCGGCTGGCGGTCTATGCCAAGGCTATGTTCGGCCTGGCGCTGCTCAAGGTCGAAGACAATGAAAAACTGGCCATGATTATTAAAAATATCGAACAGTTTCTGGTTGTCGACGAAGAAAACCAGACCGCCTATCTGAACCTGCCCAACAGCCAGTACTGGTGGCACTGGTATGGCTCCGAAATCGAAGCCCACGCTTATTACCTCAAGCTCTTGGCGCGCGCTGAGCCGGCCGGTAAAAAGGCGTCCGGCCTGGTTAAATATCTGCTTCACAATCGCAAACACGCCACTTACTGGAACAGCACCCGGGATACGGCAGTGGTAGTGGCGGCCTTTGCTGATTACCTGGCCGCCAGCGGTGAGGCCGCGCCGGATATCACCCTGGACATTCAGTTCAATGGCCAAAAGGTAAAAAGCGTTCGCATTAATGCCCAGAATCTGTTTACCTTCGATCATAAATGGGTTCTGGAAGGCAAACAGATTAGCGGCGGCAACCAGACCATAACGCTACAAAAATCCGGCCGGGGTCCGCTGTATTATAATGCCTATCTAAATTATTTTTCCCTCGAAGACTTTATCACACGAGAAGGTCTGGAGATCAAGGTTCAACGCCGGGTCTTCCGTTTAGCAGATAGGGATAAAAAAATTAAAGCTGCTGGCGCGCGCGGGCAAGTCGTCGAGCGCCGGGGGCAAAAATACGAGCGCCAGCTGCTGCACAATGGGGCGACCCTAAAGAGTGGGCAGTTGATTGAAGTCGAGCTGATCATACACAGTAAAAATGATTATGAATATTTGGTCTTTGAGGATATGAAGGCCGCCGGCCTTGAACCGTTTGAAGTGCGCAGTGGCTACACCGGCAATGAAATGGGGGCCTATGTCGAATTTCGCGATCAGAAGGTCGCCTTTTTCGTGCGCCGCCTGGCACGCGGCAAACACAGTGTCAGCTATCGGCTGCGGGCGGAAATTCCTGGTAAATTCAGCGCATTGCCCACCAGAGCGTATGCAATGTACGCACCGGAGCTGAAGGCCAATTCCGATGAAATCAAGCTCACGATCCGTGATGAGTAAAACGTAAAAACAAAATTTGCGCCCTTACGATGCTTTGGGGTTATTGCTGTTCTTTCGCAACGCTCCCTAATCCATTCAGACAATGCCCGTTTTCTGATAGCTGAGCGTTTTAAAAGCGCGGCATGTGTAACTCGTCGATGTGGCGCTTGTTTTCCCTGACAAAGTGATGCACATAGGGTGGAACCACCGAGCGGTCTAAATAGTCTTTAAAATCGGCATCTATTTTCGCTTTGGGGACCTTGGCAACCGGCCAGTCTTCGGCCGATTTACAAAAGACATCGTACTCGCTGTGTCCGGTCACGCGCGAAATTTTAAACAGATAAAACTCCATTGAGTTTTGATGTTTCTTGATCTGCCGGGCATTTAATCTATACAG
>JASFJF010000259.1:0-6046 GCA_050122255.1 Desulfobacterales bacterium | reverse complement strand
AAGCCAGACCATCGTATCCCGGTTGCGGGGCATGAATTTTTCCCGGGTAATTACCTGACCGGGACTCGATTCAGCCCGAAATAAGCGCAAGCCTCCCATTCCGTGAGGCAGGAAAATAACGGTCAGTGTCAAAAAGCCCATCCCGCCGAGCAAATGGGTCTGGCTGCGCCAGAACAACAATCCACGCGGAACCACTTCGATATCGGTCAGGATGGTCGCACCGCTTGTGGTGTAGCCAGACATCATCTCAAAAAATGCGTCGGTAAAAGCAGGAATCGAACCGTGGATCATAAACGGCAGACCGGAAATTGCTGAAATCAAAATCCATCCGAATACGGCGATGAAATAACCGTCCTTTATGTTCAGATTTTGATAGCGGCGAAAAAACCGCCACAATGGCACCCCCAGGCCGAAGGTAACCATAGCGGTGATGGCGAGGGCAAACAGATCATCTTCTTTGTAGTATAGCGAGCAGATGACCGGAAATACCATTGAGCATCCGGTCACAATCAATAACTTTCCTAAAACATTTGCGATGGAGGAATAATTCATTTGATCGCTCAGAGCGATTTCTTTTTTCTTTTTTCTTTTTGTTTAATGCGCCTTAGGCGTTTTTCTGATTCCGGGTAAAGATCCGGATAAAAATCTTTCCAGCGCTTGAGCATCCAGTTCCATTGCTCCGGGTATTTTCGGATCGCGCATTCCACCCGGTCGGTGATGCGCTGGGTGTTGGTTTGCAAATCAACGCGCAAGTCATTGGTTCGCTCCATTTCTACCGGCGGCTCAATTTCCACAATCAAGCTCCCTTTGGCTGTGCGATGACAGAAGGCCGGTACAATCGGGCTTTTACATCGAAGGCCCAGCAGGGCGGCGGCCGGTGTGGCCGTTGCGCGGCGCCCGAAGAAATTGACCTCCACCCCGTCGAATCTTCGGCTGATATCCATTAAAATAGCAATCATCGCCCCCTGGCGAAGGGATTGCATCATTTCCGGCAACGCCCCCTTTTTGTAAATGATCTTGTTGCCAAAACGGGTGCGGATGCCATGGACCAGACGGTTTAAATAGACATTTCGAAATTTTTTGGCGACGCCGGCCATTTGTATTTCCAAAAAACAGGGGACAAATTGCCAGGCCATTTCATAATTTCCCAGATGGGCTGATATCAAAATGATGCCTTTATGCCGGTTTAGGGCTTCGGCAACGTTTTTGGAACCCTTGATGTTAATTGCCGAGACAAGATCCTGTTTTGAAAAACAGGCCATTTGAAGGAATTCTACGATGGTAATTCCAAAATGCTGGAAGATGCGTCTTGACAGTCGCCTAACGGCCTTTGGTGATGATTGAAGCCTGGAAAAATACAAATTGCGCCGGACAATGCGCCGTTGCGGAACCGCGAGGTAAAACAGTATATTTCCCAGTATTTTGCCCCAAAACAGCAGGTGGGATCTGGGTAATTGCGCAATAAACACGTCTAGCGCATTGCGATTAGATTTCAACGGTATGCCCCCCGGCGGTAGAGTTTCCAGAAGATAACGAAGGTTGCAATCAGCGGGTATCGTTTGAATTGTCCGGGCACTTCAACCTTTTCACCGGAGTGGCGTTCGATTTTCCAGAGGAGATAGTCAACCCCGCCGCGAAAAGTCAACAAACCCTTGAGCAGTCTCAGCGCAGAAAGCAATTTGCCCTGCCAGGACCGAACGACCCAATTCAGCCGGCTCTTACGGCGATCATCATCGGACAAGGATGCCAGGTAGCGATATGTACCATGGTCCTTTTGGGCATTGATGGGAAAAGACAGGCGGCCTAATGCCGAGCGGGTTAGCTGTTCATAGTAGCGCGGTGCAGCTTCATACATTTGCACCAATTTATGGGGTCGCTCAGCCCGAAGTTCGGCCCGATAGCTGAGTGCCCATCCTTTGCACCATAAATCGCGAGCCGTAAAAGAAGCTGGAATTAAGGGCAGTACCTGGGAAACGAAGCGCAGAACCGCCTGCACCAGCGCCGATTGGATGGTCTGCACAGTATGTTCGTTGCGCGCATATATCAAACCGATCGGTTGGGCAAATCGTCCCCAGATATAAGAATGGAACCAACGGCCAGCTCCGGCTGTAAAATCATTCAGCGACAACACCGCATATTTCGAGCGCACGACACGTTCCTCAAACGGCACCTCCATGTAGAAAACATTGGGGGGCAGTAATTTGTTCAGCGTGGCCAGTAACCATCTGGGTTCTGTAGAGCGGTAGCGATCCACCAGGACGTACAAGTCAACCATTCCACCGCGATCTTCACCGGTACGCAGGCATGAGCCATAGAATAAAATGGCTTCAATCGCCTTTCCATATCTGCTTATTAGCGTTTCCGCCAATGCGTGAATCGCCGGTGTGGCCGACTGGGACATCTGTTGGCGAATCAGATCTATCAGTTGTGTTTCAGAAGGCATGATTATAGTTGCAGAAACGATGCCTGCCCGCCGTAACTGACCTCGACCGGGCCAAGCTGACTGTCAGCGTTATATAATTCACCATCCAGATTAAACCCGCTATCGAGGATTAGCCGGGCTTCATCGATATTGTGACTAATATAGCCATTTCTGGGTTTTATAAGGCGGTTTTGCCGACCGTGCATCATCGATGGCAATACCTGTAAAAAATGCCGGGGTTGGGCATCAATGGCCGTGTAATGCAGTGGTTTGGACTCAGGACCCCAAAAAGGAGACAGACCCAAAAACAATCGCTGCAGCGTTGTAATCAATAGCATCAGATAATTTTGTTTTTCTGAGGCATTCTGATTCAAACCAACCTGTATGGGCACTGATGACACGACCTTGCGGTCTTTCAACAGCGCCGCCCAGCAAAACCGGGCAAGGGCGACACCGGCACCAATTTCGCCGCGCAAGCCCCGCGTGTGAAGCTTTTGATGGAAAAACAGCGAAGCCTGATATATGGCCGCTGCACCAAAAAACATTCCATAAACCGGCATTTTTTTTGATGGCACCTGAACTTTGAGTACCGGACGTTTTACGTGTCTGCCACCATTACTGTTTGTGCGCACCCAGTTAAACAATCTTTGAAGCGCTTTCAAACGCGATCCTTTTAATCCAACGTCACCGGCAATCATGCTGGTGGTGCCGGCTGAAGGCAATACCGCCAGTGCAGGTGGTATGTCAAAAAAGCAGTGGTTAAAAATTGCAGTCAGGACTGCCTGGACCGTACCATCTCCGCCATTGATCACCAGCACATTTACCTCACGGCGGGCAAAATCTGACAATGCCTCCGTTACATCCGCTGGGGTTTGAACTTCACGCTGAACCACTTCCGGCTGGCTGGCAGCTACCGCACGGATTTTTTCGAAACCATTGCGGTTGCCACCGCTCAGCGGATTGTTTAACAAACCCAAACGTAAGGTGGGCCCGGATGCCATAATGTGCGAAAGAGAGCCTTCAGATGTGTTATGTTTTGTTTAAGTCGGTTCGTTCAGTTTGCGACCCTGATGATGCGCCGGCGTGCAGGTCCCATAAACGATGTTATTAATCTTCCGCCGGGACCGATTGAAACGTGACGTCATTGCAAATAGGTGAGCGCTATTATATACGTGAATTAGTATTTTTGTAAAGCCACCCGCCAATCAAGTGGTTGAAACCCGCACATGTGAATTGAGGCTGATGAATCATAACGATACGTATACATTGGCGCACCTCTCAGATCCTCACCTGGCGTATCCACACGCCGGCCGATTTTCTGATTTTTTGAACAAACGGTTCTTCGGGTATGTTAAATGGCGTTTGAAGCGCCGGTCTGAACATCATGACGATGTGCTTGCAAAAATGATTCAGGATGTTCAGGATACCCGGCCGGATCACATCGTCATTACCGGAGATCTAACTCATTTAGGATTAGCGGCTGAGTACGCCCAGGCAAAAAATATGTTAGAGCGTCTCGGGTCCGCCGACCAGGTGACCGTCATTCCTGGAAATCACGATGCATACGTTGAAGGTGCATTGGATCACCGACTGGTTCAATGGGCAGATTATATGGTTTCAGATGGCGTCAAGCTCAGCGGTGGCGAGACTGCTGCGGTGAATGCCATATTTCCAAGTTTGCGGGTGCGTGCCGGTTTGGCGCTGATTGGCGTCACCACGGCGCAGCCGTGTTCAACACTTCTGGCGGTCGGCTGTATCGGCAATGAGCAGCTGCAGAAACTTGAGAAAATCCTGATCGATACCGGTCAAAAGGGACTGTTTCGCATCGTTTTGATTCATCATCCACCGAAATCGGGTGTGGTCAGCTGGCGTAAAAGGCTCACCGATGCGGAAGCATTCCAGAAGATCATCCACACTTTTGGGGCTGAATTGATTCTGCATGGCCACTCCCATCATCAATCCCACACTTACCTGGAAACTGCCGATGGACGAATTCCTGTAATCGGGGTACCATCGTCTTCAGCCGCTGGTAAGAATATTAAGCGTCGTGCGCGCTACCATCTGTATCATCTGTCCTCACGAATAGATGGCTGGAACATACGAATTTGCGTGCGGTGTTATAATATGAAGACACGTGGTTTCTATACCGAGGACGAATACCACCTGACGTCCTGAGGCATTGACCACCCGCAAAGCGGTCGGTTTGAATTTTAGTAAGCTACCCTACAAATAATACACAGTGACATTTATAGCACCTTTCAAGAAATGATAGGACCGGCTCTGATTTTGTATATGTTTTCTGGGACGGTATACGATCGCTTCGGTGAATAGAAAGCAAAATTGTCAAAAAGACTGCTTCTTGACCAGCTGCTGCGCAAAATACCAGTCTTCCGCTGTATCGACGTCTACGGCAGCTTGCGGGAACGGAAGAAGGACAGCACGCACGCGAATTTGAATCTTGTCCGAAAGCTTTTCCAAACCCTGCGCCAATGAGAGGCGGCCCAATATGTACTGTAGCACGGTTAACCAACCTAAGACGCGCATCATACGCAGGGGTTTTTTGCGCTCCTGTTCTATTTGGCGCCAGAAGGCTGCGGCTTGGTGCGACCGCTGATTTAAAAATCCAAATAAATTGCAGCCGCAATAGGCGTCATCATTGAACTTTATGGGCGTGCGTCTGGTTTCGGGAAAGGCCTCTCGGACGCCTTTATATGATGTCAGGCCAACGGCAAGGTCGCAGCCACTGCGGCGGGCTTGGTCACAAAAAAAATCGACGATTTGCGATGTTAACAATGCGTGATCGGCTGTGGTGACCAGAACCGGGATGTTTTGCCGTAAGGATTGAAGCACACTGTAGGTGCTGGCGCTTGGCGTCGAAAGGCAGTCCATCCATTTAATCTGCCCCGTCTGGATACGGGCTTGAAGTTCGGGTTCATGTGTGATTATGGATGGTGAGGGGCCGCACATGATTTGCGACCCGACCTGCCGAGTTCCCGCCAACGCATCCAATACCCGGAGGACCATCGGACGACCGTCAATCGGTGCAAATGACTTGCAGGCGACCCCGGCCGCCTCAGCCACCGGATCCTCGCCCGGCCGTTTACCGGCAAGAATTACCGCCGTAAATGGGGTTGTTGTTTCTGTCATATGTTTACTGACATTTCTTTATCGACTTGCAGAATCCAGGATAATCCAACTGCGACTGTGTCAAATGCGCTATTTTATTTCAAGGATTATCTAGCTGAGTTTCGGTCACGTCGCCAGTTTTTGTACAAAATCATAACCCTCATGTGAGGTTCTCCCGGGCGAAAATGCTGTCCGATTCGACTCAAATGACATGAAATGCACCGATATGAGCATTTTTTTTTGAAATTGCCAAACATGGCTTGTTGTTTCCAAATGAGCACAAAGTAACAATTTTGTGTGTCCATTTAAATACACTTTCGATACCTGATTTTGGTCCATTTTTCGGCAATGCGCCTGTTTGCCTGCTAAATAACAATTATTTTAGATAGTTGAATGATGTATGCCCTAAAATCAAATTTTTCAAGAATCTGGAGCTGCTGTAGCCAAAAAATGACTGTCTTGAGATGTTTAAAAATGCTGTAAGTTCGTAAAATTATG
>JASFJF010000258.1:0-6066 GCA_050122255.1 Desulfobacterales bacterium | reverse complement strand
GAATGTCTTTTCCGTCTTTGGCGCTGACCTTGACAATTTTGAAAGGATATTTCTTTTTAGGCGTGATCGTCACTTTTCTTTTTATTTCGTCTCCGGCAATTCCCCGCAGTTTCACCTGATTGGGTTTTATAATGGCAAATTTATCAACACTGCCGCTGATGGTCAGTTTCAAGCGTGGATTTTCTTCATCATTGGTAAATAGGGTCGCATGTTTGCGGATGGTACGGCCGCCCTTGTTATGCGTGTTCACTCTTAAAGTAACGTTACCCTCACCACCGGGAGGGATCTGCCTCGTGTAAGAGGCCGCCGCGCACCCTCAATCGGTCTTGACGCGTTGAATTTTCAGCGGAGCTGCGCCCTTGTTCTGAACGACAAATGCATGGACCACCTCCTGGCCTTCGACCACCAAATCGAATTGATAGACGGGGGCCGGCAAAACCGCCAGCGGTTGTTTTAAGGAAATCTGCACAACCTCCACGCGTTCTGAATGCATCGCATCTTCAACATTCACTTCTTGCACCGGCGGTTTTCTGTCAACGAAGGTTTTCGCTTTCAGGCGGCTTTTGGCAATACCCTGCTTTAAAAACCACTGTTGAACCGCCTGAATCCTTTTTTGCGCAACCTCATGATTTCTTCGAGGGGTGCCTTGCTGGTGGGCATAACCTTCAATCCGCAGCCCTGTTGCCGGATCGGCCTCAAGCGCTGCCTGAATCCGCTTTAAATCATTTTCAGACTTGGGATTGATCGCGGCGGAATCCTTTTGATAATAGAGGGTCGCCGCAACGACCGGTGAAGTATCAGCTCTGGCGCCGTAAGCCTGCATTACAAAACAACCGATCAACAGAGCGAATACGAAGATGGCAACTGCTTTTTGATTCATTAAAGGTGCTCCTTCCATAAACTTAAAGTTGACTGACTATAGAAATTTTATGTTGCCTGTTCGTGGATGTCAAGCGGCCGGCGATAAAGCATCTGAACTCATAGCGGCATATTCAGTTCAAATTGAACCGACCGACGGGGTCAACAGCTATGCGGGCTCGACCTGATCGTATTTTTAAATAGCGTTCGTGTTCGAATTTTGTTCGAAGGCTCGGACCACTTAATTCTAAAACTGCCTCGCAATCCGTTAGATCTTGTCCTTGAATCAGTCTGTGGAGTGGTACCATTCATATATCTAAAATGAGTTTTGATCATTAAAGCTCGAGTAAATTGAAATATTCGTAACGGTAAAACCGCTTTATAAGTGATTAGATTCTGTCCGATAGCAAGGCGCGAAGCGTCGAAATGACGGAGCGTACATTTTAGTACGCGAGTAAATTTCGACGCTGATTAACACCGCTATCGGCCAAAATATGATTGCTTATAAAACGGTTTTAGAGAAGGGAGACCGGGTCGACGTCTACCACAACCCGCACCCTGCGATTGTTGAACACTGTCGAATGATCCTTCATGAGCCGAGCGGCAAATTGATGCAAATCTTTAACACGCGTGCCTTTTATGAGAATCTGCCAGCGATAGCGACGAGCGATTTTGGCCAATGTGGATTCAATTGGCCCTAAAACGTCCACCGAATCGTAAACAGGCGCATTTGACGTTTTCAACGCCAGGCATAGGCTTCCAAGGCGAGCGGCATGATCCTGGGTCAGTTGAGGGTCCATTCCGGATATCTTCAATTGAATCATTCTTGAAAACGGAGGATATTTCAGGGTCTGGCGAAAATGTATTTCCTGTTTGTAAAAGGCCGTATAATTTTGATCTTTCGCCGTGGAAATGCTGAAATGATCCGGATTGTATGTTTGCAAAATGACCCGTCCCGGAAAGGCGCCCCTGCCAGCACGGCCGGCGACCTGGGCAATCAGCTGAAAGGTGCGTTCACCCGCTCTAAAATCAGGAAAGCTGAGTGATAAATCAGCACAGATAATTCCCACCAGGGTGATATTGGGGAAATCGTGACCCTTGGCCACCATCTGGGTGCCCACCAGGATATCGATTGACTGATCATTCAGGCCTTTGAGTATTCTAAAAATACTTCCTTTCCGAGCGGTGGTATCTCGATCCATACGCGCAACACGGGCCTCTGGAAAGATTTTTTGCACCGTGGCTTCAATTTTTTCGGTGCCCAGACCTATTTTTTTTATTTCAGAGGATCCGCAACTGTCACAGCTGCCGGTTGCTGCCCGGGAAAATCCGCAATAATGGCAGCGAAGCGCATTGGCCTTTTGATGGTAGGTCAGCGAAATATCGCAATGTTTGCATCGCAGGCTCTGGCCACATGATTGACAGAGTGCGAAATTGGCAAACCCACGACGGTTGATAAAAAGTAGAACCTGCTTTTTGCGATCCAATGCCTCTTTTATCGATCGTTGTAATTCAGATGTAATAAAGCGCCGGATTCCCCGGAATCCCATGCTTTCACGAAGATCCACGATTTTTATGCCGGGCAACGAGCGACATTCAATACGCTGTTTGAGATTGACTTCGATAAATTTTCCGACCCGGGCATTGTAATAGGACTGGATAGAGGGTGTGGCGGATCCCAGTAGGGCCAGGCAATCATTTTGTTTTGCCCTGACCACCGCCAGATCTCGGGCATTATAGCGCAAATTGTTTTCCTGCTTATAAGAAGCGTCGTGCTCTTCATCCACGATCACCAGACCGACCGCAGCGAATGGGGCAAAAATGGCCGATCGCGCACCGATGGCGATCTGCGCTTTACCCTGCATGATAAGACTCCACTGATCAAATCGCTCACCGGCCGAAAGGCCACTGTGCAGTACGGCGATACGTTCTCCGAATCGAGCACGAAAGCGCCGCTCCATCTGCGTAATCAAGGCGATTTCAGGAACCAGCACCAAAACGGATTGTTGCCGCTGGAGGACTTCGTCTGCAATTTGCATATAAACTTCGGTTTTGCCGCTGCCGGTGACGCCTCGCAAAAGAAAAGTCGCGAATCCCTGGTCCAACCTGTCGTTGACCTGTGCAACGACGCCTTGCTGTTCAACATTTAAATCATGGGCCGTATCCGCGCGAATGGTCTCTCCAAAGGGATCGCGGTAAACGCGTTTTGGCCGAACAGCCAGGTAGCCGTCATTTTCAAGGGCCCGAACCAGGCGGGTTGCGTTGGGAACCTGCTTTTTTAGATCAGGCATTGACATTTCACCCTGCCGGCCGATGATTTCAATGATCTTCTTGCGCGCTTTTGACAGTCGCTCCAGCGGTGCATCTGTCCTGCCCAGCGCGATATGGCGTTCGGTGCGGGTCAGGGTCGAAGTTCTTCTAAGTTTTCGCGTTTTTGCGATCCATCCGCTGTGCTGAAGCGACTGCAGCAAGGCCCCAGGTACATTTCGGTTGAGCTTGTCGTTGATGTTTTTCAGGCGGCAGGGGCCAGATTCAAGCAACTGCAATACCGATCGTTGTAAAGAAGTCACGGTTTTTTCCCTCAGGGCGGCTTTGCCTTCGGTTGTGATCGATAAAGCCACATAATCGTAGAGAGTCAGACCGCCGGGAAGGGCGTTTTTGATGACATCACCGATGGGATGTTTGTAGTAGTCGGCAATCCATTTAAAAAAAGGAATCATCGATGATGGGAAAAGGGCTTCTTGATCGAGCACGTCCAAAATATGCTTGATTTCAGCTGTCTCGGTTTCAGCGGCAGTCCCCATGATATAGCCCGTGATCCGGCGTTGCCCGAAGGGCACCAAAACGCGTTTGCCGGCGGCAATGAATGGTCTCAGGGAAGATGGGGCGCTGTAAGTAAAGGTCTGATGAACCGGTAATGCAACCGCAACTTCAAAATTTGAATTTTCGACAGTCATGGGTCAACAGTAAATATTGAGATAAACGCCGTTATTGCCGATGCCTTTTAACCTGCAAGAAATCGTAAATGATTCTAATCGTTTAAATTCTTTATAAAAATGGATATACATATTTTCAAAATAGTGCTAATATAACCTTAAGTTAAGTTGGATTCAACCCAAAGCGGTTCCGGGTTCTGACGGGTCGGTGATCTTGTGTCTTGCCCGCGGGTTGAGCTGCTTATCGGGTTATGACCCCACGCCTGGCTCGAAAAAATATAGAACCTAATGAAATTCAAGATCTGGACGATATATAGGTTAAGGAGGCAATTATGCGAACATTAACAAAGTCATGGGCAGTTATTGGTGTGATCGCGGCTCTGATCATTATGCCCTTTGCAACGACAGTTCAGGCCCAGGATTATTACGAAGCCAGAGAACCCGGCGGCGGCGCCATGATGTATGATACGATTGTTGTCCGCCCTGTCGGCATCGTCGCAACAGCCGTCGGATCGGTTTTTTGGCTGGTATCGTTGCCATTTTCAGCATTGAGCGACAGCACCGATATGGCCACTAAAAAGCTGGTTAAAGAGCCCGCCGCTTATACCTTTAGAAGACCTTTAGGCGAATTTTAGACTCCATTTAACCCTTCTTCTGTCTTGACACAGGGGCATTAATTGCATATACGAGGCTGCAATTAATGGCTCATGATATAGCTGTACCCGTTCTTTCTCCTGCCTGCCATACCATAACGTTAACCTGTCACAAAAGGAGGCCGCCGTGCCGGTACATGTCGTAGATCACCCCTTGGTCAAGCACAAATTAGCGTTCATGCGGGCACATGATATTACAACCAAAGATTTTCGCGATCTTGCATCCGAATTGGCCAATCTTCTGACCTATGAAGCCACCAAGCACTTGGAAACCGAAACTGTCACCATTCATGGCTGGGCCGGCGAGGTTGAAGTTGAAAAAATTAAGGGTAAAAAAATCACCGTCGTTCCCATTCTTAGGGCCGGGCTCGGCATGATGGATGGTGTCTTGAATCTTATACCAACCGCCAAGGTCAGTGTTGTCGGCCTGTACCGCAACGAAGAAACGCTTGAGCCCATCAGATATTATGTCAAAATGACCAATCAGATGGACGAACGCATTGCACTGATCCTGGACCCCATGCTGGCAACCGGCGGGACGGTCATCGCTACAATCGATCTGATAAAAGAATCCGGCTGTAAGGATATCAAAGGCATATTTATGGTCGCCGCACCGGAGGGGATCGAACGCCTACAATCAGCTCATCCCGATGTGGAAATATGGGTCGCTGCCATAGACGAAAAACTAAACGAGGTCGGATATATCCTACCCGGCTTGGGAGATGCGGGCGACAAGATTTTTGGTACCAAGTAAATTAAGCGCAAAATATTGATTCTGTCACCTCGTTTTCAGCCATCAGAGGACCAGGGTAAGTATGGCCGTCAAGGATTGGATCACAGACTATAAATTGACTTATCCAGACAGTCTATTTAGTGTCCAAGTTCTTCTGGTCGCTTTTGGTGCGCTAATCACCGTACCCATCCTTACCGGTTTGGACCCTGGAGTGGCGTTGTTTACAGCCGGCGCTGCGACACTCATTTTCCATGGCTTCACCAAAAGGCGCATCCCGGTCTTTCTGGCGTCATCGTTTGCTTACACAGCCCCGATATTGATCGCCACAGAAACATGGGGTCTGGCATTCGCTCTCGGCGGGCTTTTGGCCGCAGGCCTTGTCTATATGGGTATTGGCGGCATTATTTACTGGAAAGGCCGCAATGTGATTCCGTCATTATTTCCGCCCGTTGTGACCGGACCGATTATGATGGTCATCGGTCTGATGCTGGTACCGGTGGCCGTGTCAATGGCTCTGGGCAAATCACACCCGGCTCATCTGATACCCGATAAAATTGGTTTGCTGATCGCGGCGGTCACGCTGGTGGCAACCATTGTTCTGTTTACGCAGGCCCGGGGCACTATAAAGCTAATACCCATTATCGGCGGCATCGTCGCAGGATACCTGGTTGCGATCCCCTTTGGAATCATTGATTTCTCAATCGTTGCCAGCGCACCGTGGTTTGCCGTTCCCAAATTTGTATTTCCGCAATTCAACATTCACGCTATCGTTTTTCTGGTCCCGGCAATTATCGCGCCGGCAATTGCCCATTTTGGCGATATCCTCGCCATTGGCGAGGTCACAGAAACGGATTACCTTAGGGAACCGGGCATCCATCGAACACTG
>JASFJF010000257.1:0-6075 GCA_050122255.1 Desulfobacterales bacterium | reverse complement strand
ATAAAAACGGCTCCGTTTTTATCCATTGGCCGATTACCGGAGCCACACTGGGAAGAGTGAACGCAAGACGGGCAACCAGATTCGCAAGGACAGGCCTTCATGACCTTGTGGGTGTAGTGCATCAAGCGCTGCGCACCTGCAAATGCGCTGCGTGTTAAACCGGCACCGCCGGGGATTCCATCATAGATAAAGACAACAGCGTTCTTGGTCTGGGGGTGATAATGGGTGGACATCCCCCCGATATCCTTGTGGTCCACCATGACCATCAATGGGAAGATGCCAATGGCCGCGTGCTCAATGGCGTGCAGTGCCCCCATCAGGTCAACCCCCTGTGCTTTGCATTCTTGCTGGATCGCAGCGGGTAGGCCAAGCCAAAATCCCTCTGTTTCAAACTCCTGAGGCGGCAGGTCCAGTGCGAATCGGTCCAGGCGCCTATGGGTGCGGATACACCAGCGTTCATATTCAATAACCTGATCTGTTACTTTAATTTTTCCATAATAAATATCTGATCCAAATATTTTTTTAGATTCTTCTATATTCAATATCTCGGTTCGTTTATAACTTCGCACACGTGTATAAAACGCAACCGCGTCCTGGAAAACAGTGATTCTTCGCCGGGGGATATCCAGACGTTTCACCACAAAGGTGTCACCTTTATGAAGATATACCGCTCCGGGATGGGTTTCCCGGTAGGCCCGATAGTCGTCAATTTCTCCGATGGGCTTGTTCGTGCGGGCAGCAATGATCTGAAAGGGATTTCCGGCTCCCCGCAAATTGATCTTGCGATGCGGCAATTTGTGCGCCCCATAAATCGTACGCCCATCAGCACTTCGCAACAGCCGGCCGTCGCGCTCAAGTTGAGTTGCAATTTCAGCTGCGGGTTCATCGGCGATCATGGGGTCGGCAATGTCAAAGGGCAGTTCTGTTGCTGCACACATCAAATGTGGGCCCATTATTTGGGTATTCAGGGGGTTGACGACTGCTGGTTCTGGTGCGCGCTTGATAAAATCTTGCGGGTTGCGCATAAAATACTGGTCGAGTGCATCTTCCCCGGCAATCAGAATCAGAGCAGCGTCCTGACCACTACGACCTACTCGACCACCCCGCTGCCAGGTGGAAATGATCGATCCCGGGTAGCCCACCAGCAAGCAAAGATCCAGATCCCCGATATCGATTCCCAGTTCCAGTGCGCTGGTTGAAATAACAGCCAGCAGATCGCCACTTGCCAGCCGCGCCTCAATTTCGCGGCGTTCCTGTGGAAGAAGCCCGGCACGATAAGCACTGATCCGATCGGCAAAGCGACCGGATTCGTTGCCAGCCCACATGGCAATCAGTTCGGTCAGTTTGCGGGACTGGGTATAAACAATGGTTCTCAATTTCAGTTTCAGGGCCATTTTAATCAACAGGATGGCCGTGCGGGCTGGGCCAAGTTCCGGATTTAAAAATACAAGATGCCGACGGCCCCGCGGTGCGCTGCTGGTGTCCACCACTTCAACCTTCAAGCCCGCCAGTTGATTGACGAGCTGGGCCGGGTTGGCGACCGTCGCCGAGCAGAAGACAAAAGCCGGTGAACGGCCGTAGTGCCTGGCAATACGATGAAATCTTCTGAAAATATGGGAGAGGTGGGACCCCATCACGCCGCGGTAGGTGTGAACTTCATCAACCACCACCATTTGCAGACGTCCCCAGAAAGCGGCCCATTTTTGATGAAAGGCCATCAGTGACAGATGCAGCATCTCCGGGGTGGTAATAATCAGATTCGGCGGAGCCTGCCGGATCCTTTTACGGTGATAGGCGGAGGTGTCACCATCATAAATGGCGGCTGATGGCCTGCTTGATTCCAGGTGGGCGGTCAGCATTTCAAAGGTCTGCAACTGATCCTGCGCCAGTGCTTTTAAGGGGAATATGTACAGGGCGGTTGCTTGCGGATCCGTTATAAAATGCTCCAGCACCGGAAGGTTGTAAATCAGGGTTTTGCCGCTGGCCGTGGGAGTGGCAACTATCACGTGCCGGCCGTTGCGAACAAGATCAATGGCCTGAGCCTGGTGCCGGTATAAACGGTTGATACCGGCGGGTTCCAGAATGGTTTTGATCGCATTCGGCCAGGGGTGTGTCAGTTCAGCCCATTGGGCCGGTGCGGCTGGCAAGGGGTGATGATACACCACCTGCGATCCCAGTCTTCTGGAATTCATTATCGATTGTAAAAATTCACCAATTTTGCATTCTAAAACCATGTGGTTTGAAAATGGTAGAATTCAGAATCCATGCAAATGATCCCTGCTATGCCTTTACACGCTCGACATATTGACCGCTGCGGGTATCGATGCGAATCAATTCACCTTCCTGAATGAACGGCGGCACATTTAACACATGACCGGTCTCCAGGGTTGCCGGTTTGGAATCCCCCGAGGCGGTATCTCCTTTTACCCAGGGGTCTGTTTTGACAACTTTCAAATCGATAAAAAACGGCAGTGTCACCTCTATCGGCCGCCCTTTGAACAACAGAACATTGCAAACCGTGTTTTCTTTTAGAAAATTTTTGGCGTCACCGATTTGCTCTGTGGTTACAAATTCCTGCTCATAGTTGGTTGTGTTCATAAAACAGAATCGATCTCCATCCGCGTACAAGTATTCCATTTGGATCTCTTCCAGGTCGGCGGAATTGAATTTTTCGCCGGATCGAAAGGTTTTATCAAATTGAACACCGGTCAGCATGTTTTTTAACTTACACTTGTAAAGCGCCTGCCCCTTGCCGGGCTTGACAAACTCAAATTGGACAATCACATAGGGCTCTCCGTCCAATTCCAGTTTTAATCCTTTTCTTAAATCACCGCTTTCGAGCATTTCTTCAATTCCTCCTTCACGACTTTACACCATCGTCATCATGGCCCGACAGCATTTTTTCGGTTTGACGCACCTGATCAACCAGCTGTTTAACTTTAGCCAGATCTTTTTTAAACCGGATCGGTCGGCCATTTTCATCAAGCGCGTTGGTCAGGGTGCAGCTATCGACTCCAGCCGGATGGACCTGTTGAATGCCGTCCACTGCGTTTTGCGGGGAAATACCCCCAGCCAGAATTACCGGGACGCGGGAGGATTCAACCAGCTTGCGGGCTGTTTTCCAATTACAGGTCTTGCCGGTAATACCGACAAAACCCATCACCGGCTGACCATTTTGGCTGCTGCCGGATGCCTTCGACAGGAAGGTATCGGTTAAGAAAAAATCGCTGATAGGTTCAAATCGCTTTGCAAAATCCAGCGTTGGAACCGCACCGGTACCACCGGGTTGTGCAATCGGAATGGATCGCATGACTTTGATTTCCGGAAAATGATTTTTTACGGTAGCCTGTAGTTTGATGAGTGAATCACAAAAATTCCACAGGCGCTCATGCCCCACTAAAGCTTCGCAAAAGTGAACTATATCGGGTTGGTAATAATCCAATGTTCGCAATACCGTATCCGGCTGGTGATATAAAGGTATCAAACTACTTTTAGCGGCGGACGATCGAATGGTTCCAATGGTCTCTCTCACGATTGGCTGTTGCCAAATTTCTTCTGAGAGGATGACACAGCCGATATGGTTCACATCCAAATCGATTAGCTGTTCAGCTTCCGCCGGTGTCTGAACTTCATATATCTGTACAATTAATCGCCGCACATGCAATTCGGTTGAAAACGGATATAGGTGCTTTAGATTTATAAGGTTGACTTTTAGAGCCGTCTCTACCATATTCACCCTGATTTCGCAAACCAATGGCCGCAATTTATTTCAATGCGGAATAAAACTTAAGATCCTATCATCGGCAAGGAAAACAGACGGCCGCTCGCTGCATTGCAATCCGAGGTAGATGCGTAAAGACGAACATCGAGGGCCTGCTTCGGGTCAGGCTTCTTATCTTCAAATACCCATCAATTCGCCGAAGGGATTTGTTTGGCAACATGATACTCATTATCGATTTTGGTTCTCAATACAACCAATTAATTGCCCGTCGCGTGCGTGAAAATAAGGTTTATTGTGTGATTGAACCGCCGACCATCAACAGCGATGCCATCAGGCGCCTGAATCCTGAGGGGATCATTTTGTCGGGCGGTCCCGCCAGCATTTATGAAAAGGACAGTCCTAAAATGCACCCGGCTGTATTTAAAATGGGCATACCGGTTCTGGGTATCTGCTACGGCATGCAGTTTATGATGTCGGCATTGGGGGGAACGGTCAAGCGCGCCGGGCGACGCGAATACGGTTTTGCCGAACTTCGCATAAAACATCAAAGCGGTGTCTTTAAAGGCCTTCCCCAAAAGACACAGTGCTGGATGAGCCACGGCGATTCCATTCAGCGCCTGCCCGATGGCTTTACCATACTGGGTTCCACAGAAAATACGGCTGTAGCGGCCGCGGTCCATAGCAAAAAGCATCTGGTAGGCGTTCAGTTCCATCCCGAGGTGGCCCATACGCCACTGGGAAAAAAAATTCTGAAAAATTTTTTATTTGGTGTTTGCCGGTGCCAAAAATCCTGGTCGATGAAATCATTTGCCACAGAGGCCATCCAGGAGATCCGTCAAACTGTTGCGGACAAAAAGGTCATTTTGGGTTTAAGCGGTGGGGTGGATTCATGTGTAACCGCAATGCTGCTCCATCAAAGCATCAACAAACAGCTGACATGCATTTTTGTTGATAATGGCCTTTTGCGCAAAAACGAGGCCAACAAACTAAAGACATCCTTAAAGCAGCACTTGAACATCAACATCCGATTTGTCAATGCTACAGCCCGATTTTTAAGTGCTTTGAAAAACATTTCAGATCCGGAAAAAAAGCGTAAAATAATTGGGCGAATCTTTATGGATGTATTCGAAGCCGAAGCCAAAAAGATCAAAAATGCTGATTTTTTGGCCCAGGGCACCTTGTATCCGGATGTGATTGAATCGGTATCGGCATTTGGCGGCCCGACTTCGGTCATAAAATCACACCACAATGTCGGTGGACTTCCCAAAAAAATGAAATTAAAGCTGATAGAACCTTTGCGCTATTTGTTCAAGGATGAAGTTCGCCTGTTGGGCAAGGCTTTGGGGCTGCCGGATGATCTGGTCTGGCGGCAGCCTTTCCCCGGACCGGGACTGGCCGTTCGCGTCCTGGGCGAAATTACCCGCAAGCGCCTGAGGATATTGCGGGATGTGGACGATGTTTTACTTGAAGAGATCAAAGATGCCGGATATTATAAAAAATTATGGCAATCATTTGCCGTCCTGCTGCCTCTGAAAAGCGTGGGCGTCATGGGTGACGAACGAACCTATGAAAATATCATAGCGGTGCGGGCAGTGACGAGTAAAGATGCCATGACCGCAGATTGGGCTAAATTGCCCCACAAATTGCTCGGCACAATTTCAAATCGGATCATCAATGAAGTCGATGGGGTTAACCGGGTGGTTTATGATATCAGCTCCAAGCCACCCAGTACCATTGAATGGGAATAAATAAGAAGGATTGCGATCATGATCGACGACGAACAATATCCCTCATTTAAATTTGAAGGCGATGAGGAACCGGATTCCGAACAAACGGTCTACCAGGAGGACGTCAAGGACCGCAGGGTTGAAAAATTAAGCCATCGGGTGACCATCATATCGATTCTCATTCCGGTGCTTATCGGGGCCGTATTCTACATTGCCTACAGCGAAATTACCAGTCGCGTCAGCCAGAGCCAGGATGCCGGTGCCATAGAAATTCAAACCCTTTCCAGTCAATTGGAAGAAAACTTTGCCGCCTTATCCGTCAAGTACGGCGATCTTGAAGCGGCGCTGAATGACAAACTGGCCAACCTCGAAAAAGTCGACAAAGCCATGAAAGCCAATCTAAAGCAGGCCGAAGACACTGTGGCCAAAATAAATGCAACCAAGGCGGATAAAAAAGACCAGCAGGAAGTTATTGCCAAAATCGATGCCGCCATGCAGCCCATCCGCGCGGAAATAAAGGATCTGGCTGCAATGCGTAATGACCTTAACACCGTTTCGGCGGATATGACAGCCTTAAACAAGGATCTGAAACAACAGCTGTCAATGCTATCTAACAACGTGGTTAAA
>JASFJF010000256.1:0-6099 GCA_050122255.1 Desulfobacterales bacterium | reverse complement strand
CTGGCCGTATTGCTGGTGGTTCCCGTATCGCAGGCTGCAGAATTTTCTATTGGCGGCGGCATCGGCATAGCGCCCGATTACGAGGGCTCTGAAGATTATGAGCTGGTCCCGGTACCGGCCGGTTCGGCCAAATTTGACAACGGCATGTATGTTCAACTGCTGGGACTGAATTTAAGAGCCAACCTGATTCCCAGCGACTTCTGGCGATTGGGGCCGGTTTATAACTATCGAGCTGAACGCGATGATGTGGACAACAATCGAGTGGATCGCTTGAAAGATGTCAGCGATGCCAATGAGTTCGGCATTTTCGGCGGTATCGAGTGGCAAAACTGGTATGTGTTTTTAGAGTTGCTGGCGGATGTGGGCGATGCCCATGACGGATCTTACGGTACACTTAAAGGCGGCTACAACTGGATCATTAATCCTGAATGGGCGCTGACCGTCGGTGGCTTCGCCACCTATGCCAGCGATGACTACATGAGCACCTATTTTGGTATCGATCGTCGGGATGCGGCCCGCAGCGGCCTGGACCGCTATAACGCCGATGGCGGTATGAAAGACGTTGGCCTGGATCTGGGTGTCAACTGGGGTTTCGCACAAAACTGGGACCTGCGGGGTCTGTTTCAAATCAAACAGCTGGTGGGTGATGCCGATGATGACAGCCCGGTGGTGGATCAAGGATCTGAAACCCAGTTTTTTAGCGCTGTTCTGGTGGTATTCAAATTTTAGGTATTTTTAGCAGTGCTCGAACCATAAGCACAAAGAGGGTAGTTTCGGTTCGAGAAACAGACATATTTTAAAACCTATTCAATTGAGGCGTCGCGGAGTTTTTCTTAAATTGGCCGCGGAATGAAATATCAGCGACTTCAGCGTGCAAACTCATGATTAAGGCAGTGTAGCGAAAGAACAGAATTGTAATATAAAATAACGGTTGAGGCGTAAAATCAAATTTGCGCCCTTCGGTAGCGTTGAGGTTATGGCCGTTCTTTCGCAACGCTGCCTAAACCCTTCAGACAGTGCACGATTTCGCTGCTGATAATTCATTCCGCTATTATCAGGGGTTGGCTGGAAAAACTCCCCGACCCCTCATTTTATTGATCTTGCTCCAGCCATCCAGGACGTCGCCTTGCGCTCACTGATGCGTTCGATCTCAAATCCGAATTGAGATGAATCGGTCATGATTGCAAAATAATGCTTGCGTGCGCGTTCCAACGCCACGGTGATGCTGGAATTCGGTATGCCGATATCATGTACACCGGGATTTACAAAAAACGTTACATATTGGCCGGCTTTTAAGCGGGCAATCACATCTCCATCCAAAAGAACGTCCATTGCAAACCCCAGCCCGATCATACGTTTTTGTCGAACAACCGTCACCTCAGCAACATCATCAGATTGTCCCCGGGACGGGAAAAATTCCGTTTTGCCACTGGTACATGCCGCCAGAGAAAGCGCTATCAGTAGCAGCAATACATATGTTTTCATGTTCTCCTCTTTATATCCCCACTTCAAAATGATTACCCTGTGGAAATCAGCTTCCGGCTTAGCAGCCTCCGGTTGAATTCCCCAGGGTATTTTCACAATCTTCGACTGTTTTATCCAAAATGTCAAATCTAAAAATGAAATTCTAAATATGGTTCCAGAAGCTCCTCGCGGGCCAAAATCTAAAATGTATGGATTTTACTGCCGTGCTCTCGTTTCTTCAAGCCGTCTGATTTCATCCGCAATTTCAAGGCTGAGCTTCGCTACCAGACGGCTCTGGGCGGAAACCATTTGGGCGATGGTATTCCCCCCGATGGGTTCGGTAAAGGACGATTGAGCCTTCGATAGTACTTTTCGCCCATTATCGCTTAAAATGCCCCAGCGGGCCCTCAGGTCAACATTGCCTCCTGGAATTCCATCGAAACGCGTAATTTCCAAAACGATCTGATAGTCAATCGGAATTGTTGTCCTCCAGGGAAACTTAAGAATGGATCCGGTCGAAAGCAAGCTCGATAAGTTGTCCGTCATGACATTCATGATATTTTCTTGCAGGGGCGCTGCCCAGCGGTCTAAATCGGACACCCGGATTTCATTTTGGCTGGAACGGATGATGATCTGAGGTCGGTCCAGCACCTGGGACAGCCGTATGGGGCCGACACCGAGGCTGGCATCTTTCAGAACCATCAACGGCTCCGCTTGCTTTGCGTGCTCCGAACTGTACAAGGAATGGAGGACGTAATACCGGGTGGCGGGCGTTTTACTGGGGCCCCCCAGGCAGCCGTTGAAAATTAGCGCAACAGCGAGCAAAGCCGCGATAACAGGGCCAGATTTAATTTGATACATTAGTTTCCTCCAGTCCGGGTAACCCGTCCGCGGAGCACCGCATCCGGGTGCTGTTCGATGAAATCAGCTAAAACGCGCACAGAGCGAGAGGCCGCTGAAATTTCCCTGAGCGCATCGGAAATCTCCTGACGCAGCAGGGTGCCTTCCTGCGACAGATCTTTTATGCTTTTCAGGGTTGCATTGGCCTGATCCAGGGCACTGACTGCCGAGTCCGCCGCCCTTTTGACATCGCTTGCCATCAGCTTGCGAACATCGCCGATGCCGGCCCTGACCTCATCCAGGGTCTGATCGAGACGGGTCGCCAGAGGCTCGACCTTGCTGTCCACGTTACGGGCTAATTTTTTTACTGCACTAAGTGTTTCTTTTAACTCGCCGATACTGGCATGCAGCTCGGGGGAAGTGACCAGCTTGGCAATAGCGTCCATTGCCCGGCGAGCATCATCCACCACTTCTTCGAATGAGATATTTTCAATCGATTTTTCAAGTCGTTGCAGCGGTGTTGGAATTGAAGGAATTTCCCTCGGGGATTTGAACGCTATCTTGCCTGCAAACCTATCAATACCTCTGAGTCGGGCCGGTGTGCTTGGCAGAAATTCGAGATTTATCACCAGCTGACCGGTGACCAGACTCTGCATTTGCAGCTGGGCCCTTAAGCCTCTTGCGACCAGGGCCTCGTACATTTCTTGGTCGCTTCTAACCCTGGCAGGGCCGATTTCTTTGAAGCGTTGCAGATCGAGTTCGAAGATGACCGGAATATAAACATCAAGCTTAGCGGCTTCAAACCCCACGATAATGTCGGTTACCTGGCCGATCGGCACTCCTCTGAAAACCACCGCCGATCCGACATTCAGTCCTTTCAGTGAGCCATCGAAATAGGTAAAGTAGGTTTCAGTTTGCCGAAAAAACCTGCCGGATCCAAAGAGCACAATAGCAGCTACAAACAGCACCACGGCGCCTACAACAAAGGCGCCAATCAATGTTTTATTTGCCGGTTTGCTCATAATAAAAATCCTAACATTGGAGTAACGGAGCAGTGGAGTGATGGAGCAATAAATTATTCAAAACCATACAGAGCATTGGCCTCTTTTACGCTTAGATGATCAATCCACGCTCCTTTTTCTCGTTTTCGTTCAATGCTTTCAATCAGTTTTAACAATCCATTGTTTATAAAATTCTATTGCATCCTGCTACACTCTTAATTTTTGATATCCGCAATTTTTATTCTTCCGCATTTTCCATTACTCCAGAAATCCGATACTTCATCACGCCAGCTTTTATGTTACCCCTTCCCCCGCGTTAAAAACCGTCGCAACTCGGGATCCTGGGTTTCTGCAAGCAGTTTTTTGGGATCGCCCGCTGCGGTCATGGTTTTCTTATTTGGATCAAGATATACAGAATTGTTACCAATGGCAAATATGCTGGCCAGCTCATGGGTGACCACGATGATGGTGGCACCTAAGCTTTCCCGCAGCTCAAGAATCAATTCATCTAACAAATTGGCGCTGATAGGGTCCAATCCGGCCGAGGGCTCGTCAAAAAAAAGGATGTCCGGATCCAAGGCCATGGCTCTGGCGAGACCGGCGCGTTTGCGCATCCCGCCGCTGATTTCCGACGGGTAGTAATCCTCAAATCCTGCCAGACCCACCAAGGCCAGCTTGAGGGATGCAATCTCGCGCATCTGTTTGGGTTTTAAATCGGTATATTCACCCAATGGCAGGGTAATATTTTCAGCCAGGGTCATCGAGCTCCACAGCGCGCCGCTCTGGTACAGGATGCCGATATTTTGCATAATTTGATCGCGTTCATCTGGTTCGGTATCCCAAAAACTGATATCGCCGTAAAATACCCGACCCTTGGCCGGTGACTTCAACCCCACCATATGTCGCATCAGGGTGCTCTTGCCGCAGCCACTGCCCCCCATGATGATAAAAACATCGCCGCGATTAACCGTAAAGGTCAGATCGCGCTGCACCACGAAACTGCCGTAGGCCATCGTTAAGTCATCGACGATGATGTGAGCTTCTTTGTTTTCTTCGTTATGGGCCATCATTAAATTCTATAGGTTTCAGCTTTTATTTTTTCGATGTCAAGCTTGGTAGGTTTCAGGTTTCAGTGTTCAGGTGTCAGCCCCTCTATTCGTCCCTGACACCTGAAACCCGGCACCTGAACCGCCAGCGGCGGAACTTTAGAGCCGGCCACCTGGATACTGAAACCCTAATACACGAAACAGCAAACACGAAATACAAAACACTAAAAACTAAATGCCCAGCAAATTACACACCACAGTTATAATTGCGGTAGCCACGACAATAGCCACAATGCTGGTGACGACGGCCGATGTGGTTGCCTGCCCGACGGCGGAAGCACTGCGGCCGCACTGAATCCCCCGCAGACATCCGGCCAGTGCGATCAGGACCCCGAAAACCACGGCATGTATCAGTCCGATAAAAAAATGGTAGAGGTTCAGTGCGTTGATCGTTTGATTGATGTACTGGGTGACGGTAATATCAAGCATGCCGACCCCGACGATGAATCCGCCCAAAATGCCCATTAAATCCGCATAAACAACTAAAAGCGGCATCATCAGAATTAAAGCCAGCATGCGGGGCAACACCAGAAATTCCATCGGAGAAATCCCCAAAGTCTGGAGGGCATCGATTTCTTCGTTCACCTGCATGGTTCCGATCTGAGCGGCAAAGGCCGCCCCGGTGCGACCGGCCATAATGACGCCCACCATCACAGCGCCCATAACCCGTACCATGGCAATGCCAACCAGATCGGCTACGAAAATCTGGGCGCCGAACATCATCAATTGCACCGCTCCGATAAACGCCAGGATCAAGCCGACCAGAACGCTGATGAGCGAGACGATGGGGAGCGCCTGGACGCCGCATTGCTGTATCGTCAATATCAGATCCGAACGCTGGTAACGAGCCTTGCCGGCGAGTAGCTTCAATAAAGCAAGGAAAGTTTCTCCGATGAAACTGATCGTATCGATGGAGGCCTGGGCGGTTGCAATGCTGGAGGCGCCGATACGCTCCAGCAAAGGCTCCCGCTTAGACGCTTTACGTGCGCCTTTTCTCTCCGGAACCGCAAAGGCCAGTCCGAGCAATTTTCGGATACCCTCGGATAGCCCCTCCTGGTTCACAGTGATATTTTTAGCTGAACTTTCATTGATGATCTTGGTGAGAAACGATAGCAGGCCGCTGTCCCAGTCTGATAGCTGCCCGACGTCAAAGGCAATTTGCTTGATGGTCGCATCCGATTCAACCTGCTGACCGATCTCTTTTACTGACGGCAATCGTTGATCGATCGTCCAGCTGCCCTTCAGCTTAACCAGCAGCGTATTCCCGGCCGGCTTCTCAAAACTCAACTCACAGGGGTTGCTCGTTTTTTCCGCCATTGATTGCATAGGTCTGAAAGTGAATCGGTAAAATAGCTTGGCTTAAATTGTGGAATCAGTTTTAGCGGGCAGCCTTTTGCATCGTGTCCAAATACCGATCCAGTTCCTCAATGCTGGTAAAAACCTTCAGGGTCGGCAGGGCACTTAAAATATCAAAAACCTTTCTGATTTGCGGCTGTAAATGGGCAAACATGATCTTACCGTTATTTTTTTCAAGCTCCTTTTTGGTTTTTAATAAAACCCGCACGCCCATGCTGTTAATGTAATCCAAAAATTCCAGATCGAAGATGATTACATCCGGCATTTCTTTTAAGACCGCATCAACGGTTGACTCTAAAATCTGGTAGGTGTTCCCATCCAGGGAACCAATC
>JASFJF010000255.1:0-6120 GCA_050122255.1 Desulfobacterales bacterium | reverse complement strand
AGGAAGCGGTCCAGCGCCCGAATCCGGTGCCAGAAGACGCGGCCACCATTGAACGGGGCCAAAAGTTATATGCGCAATTTTGTGCCAACTGTCACGGGAGAAATGCTCAGGGCGATGGTCCCCTGGCGGCCGCCTTAAATCCAAAGCCGCCAAATCTGGCGGCGCGCGCCGGGCACCATACCGATGGTGATTTTGCCTGGAAGATCACCAACGGTCGCGGCGTTATGCCGGCCTTTAAAGACCGATTGACGGAAGATCAAATCTGGGGTTTAACCCATTTTATTCAGAGCTTAAAAGAATAATTTTGCCTTGATTGCCTCCTGAGTGCTTCGGGTAAGCGCATAGATGCGCGTCTTCCCCTAATGTAAGAATTCAACCTCAAAAGGACTGATGCTTATTCAAATCATACCCTTTTAATCGATAGGCCACAGTTCCCTTCGGATGAACGTACCAGCCGGGATCCTTATCATATGATTGCAAGTGATCCCTCACTTTCACCACGGTGAACATCCCCCCCATTTCGATATTACCGAACGGACCCTTGCCCATCATCATGGGTAACGTATTTTTGGGACCCGGCATATGATCAACGTGGTCGGCGTGCTCGGCCATTCCGCTTTCCCCCATGGCCATATAGCCGGGGATCATCTGGCGAATTTTCTCCTCCAGCCCCTTTTGATTGGCACCGAGGGTGTTGGGGATATCATGCCCCATGGCATTCATCGTATGATGGGATTTGTGGCAGTGAAAAGCCCAGTCTCCCGGCGCATCAGCGATAAATTCGACGTCACGGGTGGCGCCCACCGGTACCAAGACCGTAGTTTCCGGCCACTGCCCGGCCTTCGGTATTTGGCCACCGTCTGTGGCGGTGATGCGGAAGGCATGCCCGTGGATATGAATTGGGTGCTCATCCATACTGAGATTGGCGATCCGTATTCTGACCCGGTCATTGGTTTTGACCACCAGATGGTCAACGGCCGGAAACACTTTGCTGTTGAAGGTAAAAATATTGAAGTCCAGCATCACCGCCGGGTCCGGGCGATAGGTCCCCGGATGAATGGCCCATGTATGCAACATGATGGCAAAATCGCGATCGATTTGCGGGCTTTGCGGCTTTTTGGGGTGAATAATGAAAAATCCCATCATCCCCACGGCCAGTTGAACCATTTCATCTGCGTGCGGATGGTACATGAATGTGCCGTGCTGACGCAGCGTAAATTCATAAACATAGGTTTCGCCGGGTTTGATATGGGGCTGGGTCAGGCCGCCGACACCATCCATGCCGCTGGGCAGGAAAATACCATGCCAGTGAATACTGGTATGTTCGGCCAGTTTGTTGGTCACCAATATGCGGACCCGGTCACCTTCGACGGCTTCAATGGTCGGTCCGGGTGTCTGTCCGTTATATCCCCAGCATTTAACTTTCATACCCGGTGCAAATTCACGTTCGACCGGTTCAGCAATCAGGTGAAATTCCTTGACGCCGTTTTTCATTTGATACGGCAAGTTGCTGCCGTTTGGTGTCACCACCGGTGTATAACGTTTTCTGCCTTGATGATGTAGGGACGTCCCTGTATGGATGTACGCCTCGTTTTTTGGCTTAGCAGCGTGGGCTTTTTTCAGCAATGCGCCCCCGGTAAGGGAGCCCAGTGCTGAAAGAAGGATTTGACGTCTGGTCAGCATTTTATTTTACTCCTTTTTAAAGATGATGCTCGATGCTAATCAGGGTTATTTTATAAGTGTTCGAACATCTTGTTTTGTAATTTTATTATCGGATGCCATCTCAGGTTGAATGTTTTGATAGCTATGCATAGACCCGGGCAGACGGCCGCCTAAAGATCTTTGCATATCCGACCGGATAATCCAGTAATCTCGGATGGCCTCCAGATATTTTTGATACGCCTCAAACTCCTGCTGCTTGGCCATAATTAAATCGAAAGCGCCTGTCAGCATATAATTATAGTTTTTAAGCGTCAGATCGACAATCTGCTCTCTGAGCGGCAAAACAGTGTGCCGGTAATGATCAATAATATGGCGCTGCATGATCAGTCGATTTCTCAATGAGCGCACCTCAGAACGAATATCTATTGCCTGAGCCGATAGTCTGTTTTGGCTGCGACGCAGCTGCGCCTCAAGCCGGGCGATGTCGGCCTGGCGTTGATTAAAGATCGGCAGCTCGATGGCCAAGTCAGGCCCGGTAACCCAGGTTCGGTCGGTTTCGCGCTCTCGACTGATTCCCACCTCAATCTGCCCGACCCAGCGCCAGTCGATCGTAATGCCCAGGGCCTGGGCCAGTGCCTCTGTTGCTTTTCTTTCGGCAGCCAGATCGAGACGGTTTTCGATGGCCATGGACTCAACGTGCTCCAATGGCATTTCAGCGCTGGGAATATCCGGCAACTGCTCCGGCAAACGCCAGTCGGTTTGAGAGCCCCACAGACCCATCAAGCGTGTCAGATGTTCGCGCCGTTCGAGCAATGTCGTTTCGCTATTTGCCAATTCCAATCGCGACTGTTCAAAATGCGCCTTTTCAGTGGCCAATTCAAGATCGCTGATATTGCCGGCCGAATGCAACCGCCGAGCCAGTTCGTAAGAATTGCCGGCTGCCAGGGTAATTTCATTTCTTAAATCCCTGATTTGTCTGGCGCCGAGCACCGAAAAATAAGATTTTTGTACCTGAGCGACCATCTGAATGACCTTATCGGCAACCTGTAGTTTGACCTGCTCAAAGCGGATGGCGGACAGTTTCTTGCGGGCCGGCTGCATCAGGATATTTAAAAAATTTTGGGTAATTCCAAATTCGTAATTATTAGATTCATTGGATTTATTCGGGTAGCGGACCTGACCAAACAGTACCGGATTTTCAAGCAGGCCGGCCTCAACCACATCTGCCTGAGTAATTCCCAGATCTTCATACGCTGCCTGTAAGGTTGGGTTGTTGAGCAATGCTACCTGTACGGTTGTTTCCGGCGTCATTTCATTTTTAAGCAGCGTGGCGACGACTTCCTCCACCTCACGGTCAGCAGCAGTTTCCTGATTCCACTCAAGACGGTAGTCGACACGCTGTTCGACCAGGCTCCTGACCTCATAAAAACCCGCCTCTTTGGGGATTTGGGCACATCCGGCTGCCAGGAGCACAACACCCAAAAACAGCCCTATATTACTTCGTTTATATTTCATTGGTGATGCTCCTGATGGCGTGTATGATCTTCGGGGTATTCGGGTTTCATTTTTAATTCTGAATCCATGTGTTTTTTGGTGTCAGTTCCCATGTTGTGATCCATGTGTTGCATGCCGCCTTCATTCGGCATGGTATGCTTCAGCATGAGATCTTTGTCCGGCTCTTTTTTCATGACAGCCATATTCGATTCAAAAGGATTCTGCGGCCGGATGAATTCGGCTTCCTGAGTTTTTGGATTCGCCGGATGATTTGCCGGCCAGTTGATTTTTACCGGTTCGCTGACACATCCCATGAACAAAAACGATATCAGCAGGATCAACGACAGCCCGGATGCGCTGTAATGAAAATCCGTCATTATTCTTCATCTCTCCGTATCTTAAGATATTCCAAAGAGTTTTAGCTTCACGTAATAAGATAATTGCGCATCATGCCCATGTCCCCGTGTTCAAGAATATGGCAATGATATAAAAACAATCCCGTATAATCGGTAAAATTTGTCACGATCCGGGCGCGTTCACCGGGCATAAGTAAAACCGTGTCCTTCCAGCCCTCATCCACATAGCCGCTGTGCAGCGCCCCGCTACGCTCAAGCACCTGAAACTGCTTGCCGTGCAGGTGAACCGGATGGGGCATGGGCATCATCATTCCCATGCGCCGGTCATCGTTGGCCAGCTCCCACACTTCGGTTGAATTCAGCCGGATTCTTTCATCGGCGGCAACTTCCTGCATGCGAAACGTGCGTCCATTGATCAGACCGTGCATGTGGCGCATGAAAAAAGAAAACCGCCGTGGATTATTCATATTATCAGCGTCCTGTAGCCGATAGCGTTCGATTTTAGACAATTTTTGGGGCAGGGAGTGGGTTTCTTTTTCTTCTTTGGTCACCTTGACTTTTAAAACGCTGAAGGGCGCGCCATTGGGCAAAATTTCAGATCCCGTCATGCCCCTGCGCGGTCCCATAGCACTTCCCTGCATGGCTGCTTCGAAATATTTGCTGACCAGTTCCAGCGATGAGCCGACCGGGTATCGGCTGAAATCCGCCCACAGCTCGATGCGCTCGGCCGGGCCCAGAACGACGTATTTTTTTTCAATCGGTTTTTCGAGCAGACCACCGTCGGTTGCAATGACTGTCAGGGGTGTGCCGTCACTCCAGGCCAGTTTGTAAATGCGCGAGTTGGAGCCGTTTAAGATGCGCAATCGATAGGCCCTGGTGCTGACGGAAAGCCTGAAGTCAGGCCGGGCGTTGACACAGATGCGATCGCCCAGCATGCCCGTCATGCTATCGTGCATTCCCCGTGGTAAATATAGCAGCTGGTTGTCTTGATCGAATGCACGGTCTTGGATGACCAGGGGAATGTCCCGTTGATCGGATGGTAGATTTAGTTTTTCTTCCTCTGCATCGGATACCAGAAATAAGCCGGTTAGGCCACCGTACACCTGGTGACCGGTGCGGCCATGCGGATGGGGGTGATACCAATAGGTACCGGCGCGATTTAATACTTTGAACTCATATGTAAAAGTCTCACCCGTGGGAATGACATCCCGGGGATGGCCATCCATGCTGGCCGGAACATGCAAGCCATGCCAGTGAATGATGCTGCGGGCCGGCAGGTCGTTTTTAAAATGGATGCGGACCTTCTGGTGCTGGCGTACGCGGATGATCGGACCTAAGTATGAATTTTCCAGGTCGAGCAAACTCTTGGAATCCCCTTTGATCACCTGCCCGCTGTATTGCCATACTGTTGTGGGTTGCCCCGGGAAAATTTGCGCCTCAGATGGTTTTGCCCTCAAAAACAGCTCCACATCCGATGAAAAATTGCCTGTTTTGGACGCCGCCAATACGGATGTTGCTAATGGCAGTCCACTAAATTTCAACACACTGGCGGCCCCTGCGCCGGCCAGATACAAAAATTGACGTCGATTGATCATATGTTAAATCCTTTTAACTGGAGCAGATCGCGCGCTGAAGACGACCCGTTTGACGATAGGGTTCAACGCCTGTTTTGCACCCATGCGGTTTGCCAGGTAGCGCATCAAAAAAACAGCTGCAACCAGACCGGTTAACGTAAAAAATGCCATTCCCAAAGATGGGTTCAAGCCGAGCATTTTAGACAGCGGATTGGCTGAAAAAGCACCGACAAAAATGCCCAGAACCGGCAGCAGATAAACGATGGCGGTACCCTTGAGTTTTGTCCCGGTGCTCAGATATAGCTCAACTTCGTCACCCTTTTTCGCCCGGGCTGAGTTTTGCGCTTTAACCACCATCTGGTCACTGCCCTGGGTCAGACAATGATGGCGGCTACCGCAACTGGAACAGGCACTCGAGCGCTTGGTTTTGACCCAGGCCCATTCCGATTCCACCTTTTCAACAATACCACGTTCGGCAGACATTTTTCACCTCGTTGCCCTTTTTAATTATTAAGAGCAAACGGCATGCCGGGATATCTATTTGCAAAACGATATCCAGATGAAGACCTAAATTAGGAACGATAGCTCGGTTTTCAAGAAGGCTATGTGTTTATTATTATTGAAGTACTGATATTGATCCATATCCGGGTTCTAAACGGCAACTTTTCAAACAGAAAAAATCGCAAGAGATGAGCACATAAAATGGCAGCATTGTAATTCAATAGTGGATATTTTGTATACGGCCTGAATGCATATATCTGGATACTTTTTACCCAACTTTGAGGGTCATCTTGGCAGTCATTTGACTTCGATGATTGAAAGCGGTATTTTTTTATTTCATACTGCGCGCCATCGTGGTGATCAAGAGCCGTCTTCCAACCAGCGGAAACCAGGTGGCCTCACGGGGTGCCGCACAGGCGCGGGACTTCACAACCCATTTATGACGTCTTTGTGTTCAGTGGGTGGGTTTCGCAAGTCTATAATAATTCACTTCCAGTAAAGATACGGTACAATTTAATCAGGCAAAAGGTCAT
>JASFJF010000254.1:0-6139 GCA_050122255.1 Desulfobacterales bacterium | reverse complement strand
TATACCTTTTTTTGGTCGAAAATTAAAATATAGGGGTCCGGCACCCAGGTTTTTGCAGGGTCCGTGGGTGATTCAAGGGCAACGGGTCGCACCATGAGGACATCGAGCGATTATCGTGCCGTCTGGAAATTTGCATTCAACGGCCGCATATGATAAATTTTTAACAGTCACCATCGATTGGCAACCGCTTTAAAGCCAGGGAGAATATAACCATGAAAACCATCAACTATTTGATTTTATTTATTTTTTTATTGTTTTCTGCTGCTGCTTCCGCGGAATTTTACAAATATGTCGATGAAAACGGTAATGTCAAATATACGGACGATATTAACGAAGTGCCCGAAGCGCAACGCAGCAGTATTCGCAGCTATGTAGAATCTCAGAGCAAAGAAGTTCCCGAACAGCAGGAAGCAGTGGAAAATCAGGCTGAACCGGAAGAAGCGAGTCCGGTCGAGCAGCTGGCAAATGTACCGGATTCAGAGGAAAATGAACCGGAAAGCCTTGAAGATCACAGAGCGCGCCTGGAGCAGATGAAAACTGAAATCGACCAGGAGTACAAGGCCCTAAAAGAAGAACAGGCACAGCTGACAGAAGAAGCAGAAGAAGTCAAAACCCGCGAACAAAATGCCGAATATAACCGCAAAATCAGCGACTTCAATAAGCGCATCAGTATGTTTGATGAAAAACAAAGGGCTTATGAAGCCGGTATCGATGCCTACAATCAGCGAATTATGAAAATCAACAGGGAAAATTCCGCAAAAGCGCAGGAATAGCGACGGCAGACGACCGTTGTGCTGTTCGCACAAAACCCAAGCCCGTTTTCGATCGCCGGCTTTTAAGGACCAAAAGTTAAAATTCCGACGCCCGCCGCGCTGCCAAAACAACCCCTTCTTTATCTGAGTCCGTCATTTTGCCAAATCCAAGCATTGACCAAATTTTTCTTGACAGCCGCACCTATTTGTCCTTATGTTTCCTCACTTGCCCATCAACAGACATAGGGGAACATTCAATGGCCGTTAAAATATTCATCAGGCGTAGAATACCTGAGGACCGGACCCATGACTTGTTGCCACTTTTCAGGCGCTTGCGCAACTTAGCGACCAACCAATCTGGGTATATATCCGGTGAAACCCTAAAGAACCTGGATGATCCCAGTGAATATCTGGTTATCAGCACCTGGCAATCTATTGACAACTGGCGGGAATGGGTGGTTTCCCGGGACCGAATGGAAATTCAAAATGAGATTGATGACCGGCTGACCGAAGCGTCCGTTTATGAAATTTATCAATATGGATAACTGAAACCATTATGTGAGCCCTTAGTGTGGTCGACAAATGGTTATTGCAACTTGTGCCAACCTGATACCTTATCACCGGGGTCAATATTCAATGCTGCCTCTGAGACCAGAGGATTCAGCGGTGATTAATGAGGATATGGTTGAGCGCCATTATCGCTTTCAACGGTCTCCAACGACTAAATTAACCCCTGTTGATTCTGAGGGTATGTACTGCAATCGATACGATAGCAACCAGCGTTGGGTATATGCCGATGATTATCAGGTTGGCGGACGCATCGATATTTACGCCTGATGCTGCCTTTCGGCTATAATCTCTCCTTTGGACGATTCCTCGTAAATTGACCATTCATTTATACTATTTATGGTATTTTAAACTGAAATCAGCGCTTCTAAATGCACCATCCGCGGCAGGAGAACACAATTATGTCACAACAAACCTTTGATAAAGCACTTAAGGTCGGTCGTCCCCCGAATATTGTACAGCTTTTTCCAAATTCAAAAGCCCTGATTGTCAGCGGTAAATTCATCGATCGTGCGATGCTGACCAAAGGACAAACGATTGCCATGGCTGCCAATGGCAGAAATAGTTTTGTGATCCGCGGCGCCCTGCGCGCCGCTCAAAAAGCAAATGCGGCCCTGATCATTGAAATCGCTAAATCAGAAGGCGGCGCCAATGCCTATTGTGCCGTCAATTATTGGAATATCGCCCGAATTGTCGATGCCACCTGCAATGAGATGGGCATTACCATACCGGTGGCCATTCATGCCGATCATTATGGCATTAAAAACGACGACGATATTGCCGCTGCCAAAATAGAGATCCCTACCCTTTTCGAAGCCGGTATCACCTCGATTGCCATTGATGCATCTCATATGGCAGATGATAAGAATTTGCTGGCCAGCATTGCGCTCAATCATTACGTTCCGAAATGGGCAGGTCTTGAAACCGAAGTCGGAGAAATTAAGGGCAAAGAAGGGCTTTCCACGGTTGCAGAAGCCCTGTTCTTGATTCAAGGCTTAAACGCCCATGATATTTTTCCCGATTGGATTGCATTGAACAACGGCACAACGCATGGCATCGAAGCCAGCGGCCAGGGCATACAGGTCGACCTGACCGCTCGCATTCATGAAGCCTTGGCCGATTATCAGGTTTCCGGGGCGCAACACGGCACGTCAGGCAATAATTCCGATCGATTGCGCCAAATTGCGGCCCGCACCACAACCACCAAAGCAAACGTGGCAACAGCTTTGCAAATGATATCCTGGGGCTTGGAGGTCAATGATTATGGCAATGCGATCCTGGATACTGAAGGTAATTTCCAAAAAGTAAAAGACGCCGGTGTGACTGAGACGATGTGGTCTGAAATGCAAGCCTATGCCGAGGCCCAGGGCTATAGAGGCGGCAATTTTAAAAAGCTAAATCTGCCGTTTGAAAACAAGCTGCTCGGCCAGCCAAAGGCGACGCGTGAACGCATGGTTCAGCGCGTCGAGGATTTTGCCTACAATATGATCGTTAATGTTTTCAACGCTGAAAATACGGCATCACTGGCCATTGAGGCCATCCTTGACACCGGGTCCTACGACTGTGGTTCGAAAGCAAACCGCATCGAAGATCCCCGGGACTGGACCCCCGGCCGCATCATGGAACGCGCCGCTCAAATTGATAGTGATAAGGGACCCGCCGGCAATTTTGACGATTAGCACCTAAAGCCGCCAGACACTCGGTTTGGCCGATCTTCGGCGTCTATTTCTGATTGTTGTTCCTTGCGAATATCATTCCCTCGACCCCCTGTTTTTTTATCCGATTCGGGCTCTGGCGCTTCGAAGCCGCTTGTTTCAATATTAAAATAAATACAATTGGTTATAAAAATCATTGTCCTTGATCGATGATTTTTTTCTAAAGTTAATAGATCGCGCGCCGATAAATAAGATTGGGGGAAAGTGGTATATGCTGGTATCCAGTTATCAGATTCATAATGTGCTAAATGTCTACAGCAAACAACTCAGTCAGGACCGATCCGCACGGAGGCAGGCGGCGGGGAACAAAAAGCAACTGTCTGATCAAATTCAGCTGTCGACCGAAGGCAAGCGGCGCGCAACGATCGAAAAGGTCGCCAAGGATATTTTAAGAAAAATTTGCGCTTACAGTGCCAACGGACAGATGAAAGATTTGGCGCAATTACACTCAGAGGATCATGAACAAAAGCCGACAGAAAGCGGTAACAAAAAGGAAACCGCGTTTGTATTCAACGTTATCAATGATTTAAACCAAAAGACAACGACCGCGTTATCCGTCAAAGAAACGAATTTTCTGATAAACAGGGTCGAGCAGCTTGTAAAAGAAGCCCTTGATAAGGACGCTGCCAGTTAAAGATTAGCAGCGAATCTATGTGGGTCAGGAGGATTCATCAAGACCAAAGGAGGACACCATGCTGGATGCAATTGGAGACGCCGCCATGCAACAAACGGTGCGCGCAAACTATGACAGCGAAATGCATGACCAGGAGATCGCTGTTAAAAAAAGTGATGAAATCAGAAAGAAAAGGCCCGTTGAAGAAACCGAAAACAGTGCCAAATCTGAACACTCCCTAAATCAGGAAGAAGAAACTCGAAGAAAAAACACCCTTGAGGACGGTCGCATTATCGTTGAGGAATACAACAAAAACGGGGAACTCGTTCGAAAAACGCCCCCTGGATATGTGCTGTCAAATGAAATGGCCTAAGCCCGCGGCTTAAGTCCGTACATCAAAATCGGTGTGCTTTGCCGGTTGCAAAACGCAGCTGAAATCGGATCATGGCGGTATTTTGCGTGTTACCCAACCCGTATATTCTTGCCTTTTGGATGGAAACATTATCCTACCTGGTTCTACGAATTTTCACACCACGGCTCGCCAAAAATGACTTAATTTCAGTAATGGTGTAAGTACCATAGTGAACCATGGACGCGATCAGGGCTGCATCGGCCCTGCCAACAGTCAGGACATCCCGTAAATGCTCCGGGGTTCCGGCGCCCCCTGATGCAATGACCGGAATATCGACATTGCCCGAAATCAGCGTCGTCAAATTCAATTCATAGCCGGTTTTGGTGCCGTCGGCATCAATGGAATTCAAACAGATCTCCCCTGCCCCCAATTTTTGAGCTTCTATCGCCCATTGCAGTGCATCCATTTTCATGGGCGTCCGTCCACCGTTGATAAAAATTTCGTAGCCCGAGGGGATGTGCTTGCTTTTTCCGACCCATTTTGCATCCATGCCCAAAACGATGCATTGATTGCCAAATGCTTTAGCCCCCATTGCAATAATTTCAGGATTTTTAACCGCCGCGCTGTTGACGCTGACTTTTTCGGCACCGGCCAAAAGAACATTTCGCATATCGGCCACAGTTCGAATGCCACCGCCCACAGAAAAAGGAATAAATATTGTCTCTGCCACCTGTCGCACAACATCCAGCATGATATCGCGTTTTTCATGCGACGCCGTGATGTCATAGAATACGATTTCATCGGCTCCGGCTTCATAATAGAGCCGCGCCATATCGACCGGGTCGCCAATATCGACATTATCTTTGAACTGGATGCCTTTGGTGGTCTTGCCCTCACGCACATCCAGGCACGGTATGATTCGCTTACTCAACATAGTTCATCCTTTGGATTTCCATAGGCTTGGCATTTCGCCATAGGGTTATTGTACGTCCATACGTATTTTCGGGTTGACCGGTTTAGCCGGTTGAGCCCGTTAAAAGGGAAAGACGTCGAATTTTATTTCTCCAACCGGCAAACGGGCTAACGGGTAACAGGCTCAACCTAAACAGGTAGCCATTTACAGAAGTTATCTAATATCTTCAACCCCGGTGGGCCGCTTTTTTCGAGATGAAACTGCGTCGCGAATAGATTGTTAAACCCAACAATGGACGCAAATGTGATCCCGTAGTTTGTGACGGCAATCACACAATCCGGATTTTGAGGCTCCGGGTAATAGCTGTGTACAAAATAAAATTCATCCGAGGCGCTCACACCCGATAGCAGCGGGTGGGGTTGTTTAATGGTCAACCCGTTCCATCCCATGTGTGGGATCTTCAGCTTTTGGCCATCCTCGGATCGATTGTCAGGCGCAAAACTGCGCACGGTGCCATCTAACATACCCAGACAGCGGGTGTCATTTTCTTCGCTGTGCGTTAAGATAATTTGTGAACCGATGCAAATACCCAGGACCGGCTTTCCGCTGGCCAGCGCTTCTTTTAGAGCCCGGTCCAAGCCATAGCGCTTCAGGCTGTGCATTGCGGCCCCGGCAGCACCAACCCCTGGGAAAATAATGCGATCGGCAGCTTCAATCTCGGCCTTTTCTTTGGTGATCATGCAATCAATGCCCAGGTGCAATACAGCACGCTGCACACTGGTCAAATTACCGGCATCATAATCAATAATGGCAATCATCTTATATTCCGGGATCCTCCATTGTTATCTTTCTGAAGCGTTTTTCAAACATCTTGATGGCTCCGCAAAGAGCGGTTTCAGGATGAACTTTTAGGTATTGCGCCAGATTTACCAGGGAAAACATCAATTTTCCAAAATCATCCAAAAGCCGGCCCTTATCATTGTTTTCAATGGCCCGCTTTAACTGATCATATTCAGATTCCAACTCTGTTAACAGGCTTTTACGACTCTTATGGTCCAAACCAGATTGTGATGTCCGTTCGATCAACTGGTAAGCGCGAATCAGGGCGGGCATGTTTCTGGGTACAGAATCGATGATGGATTTATGTGTGACCTGCTTTTTTTCGGTCTGCTTTATTTTCTGCCAATTTTGTCTGATGTCTTCTGTGTTCTGAACGTCAGCGGTACC
>JASFJF010000253.1:0-6154 GCA_050122255.1 Desulfobacterales bacterium | reverse complement strand
CTGTTTTCAAGCTTGATCTCACCGTTATGCAGGTTAGCCACTTCTTTTACAAAGTTTAGCCCCAGACCGGTGCTCTTTTTCCCGTTATCCGGTCGTCGCAGGGAAAAAAATTTATCAAAAACCTTGCTGGTGGCGAAATCCGGAATCCCACTGCCGCTGTCTTCAACCGTGAGGTAGAACATCGAATTTTCAACCCGGCCGATGAGTTTGATTTGACTGTTGGGAGGACTGAAATCGATGGCATTTTGAACCAGATTGGAAAGGGCCTGATGGAGCAGAAAACGATCTCCCTTCACCTGGATATCATCCGGCACCTGATGGAGCAGGGTTACATTTTTTTTAGAAACAATTGCCTGTTTGCTTTCAATCACCGTTTTTGTCAATGACGAAAAGGACAACCGTTCCATTTTTCTGAGGATTTTCTGATTTTCCAGCGCCGATAATTCCAACATCCGATCTACAATCTGTTGGATGCGATTGGCTTCTTGGCGGATGTTGACTAAAAACCGCGCCCGCTGGTCGGGCGGCATGTTTTCTTCTAGCAATTCGGCCGCCCCGCGAATGGCCGAGAGAGGACTCTTAACTTCATGGGTTAGTTTTTGGACATACCGCTCCACATATTTTTTGCCTTCCAGGGTTTCCTGCATTTTTGCAAATGCGTGGCCCATTTCGCCGATTTCGCTGCGATCCAGCCTGGGAAACACCGCCCGTTTGCCCTGGCGGATATCATCGGCATAGCGTGTTAGGCGTTTGATCGGTCGCGTCACCCACAGGGAAACTAAATAACTTAATAATACCGCAACTCCGGCAGCCAGCAGGCCGACTTTAAAAATTTGCGGCTTGGCGCTTTTTAAGAATGTATTGATATTGGTGGTCGGTTTGGCAATGGTTAATACACCGGCAATGTTTCCATTGACCCGCACCGGTGCGCCGACATACAGCACCTTTGAGGACCGGTCCTTGGGATCTTCGGCAGTGGTTCGCGCTCCATACACTCCCTGCAACGTCAGATGAACATCTCGCCAGTTGCTATAGTCGGCACCGACATTTTGTTTATTTTGTGAATCAAAAATCACCGTGCCGGTTGCATCAGTAATGTATATCCGCATGTCCACATCGGTTTTGACCAGATTATAAATTTTTGCGGATAGGGGCAGCGAGGAGGCAGATTTGAAAGCCTGATACCATTTTTCATGATCAAATTGACCGGTTTCCATTTCGCGACCGATCTTAGCAGCCAGAATATTGGCCTGATCCACCAGTGGTTCTTCAACGCCCTCGAGATAACGGGTGCGCAAATTACCCAGTACCCAGTTGATCGGATAGGAAAAACAAATGATAAATATTATAAGGTAACAGAAAAAAATGCGGGTTCCCAGTCTCATAAATCCTCTTTTAGAGCGTAGCCGACACCCCGGTGAGTGATAATGGGATCGATTTCCGGCTGGATCGCTTTCAGTTTGGCCCGAATATTCTTAACATGGGCATCGACGGTTCGATCCATGCTGGCTTCCGGTTCGTCCCAGGCCAGTTCCATTAGGTGATCGCGCGTAAATACATGTCCGGGACGATGAATAAGGACTTTGAGTAGATTGTATTCATAGCGGGAAAGATCCAGAACCGTGTTGAAATAAAATATCAGGCGTCTGGATGCATCGATCTGAAAGGCTTGATTTGGAGGCGGATCGGTTGCCGGCTGCCGGGTGCGCCGCAGCACGGCCTTAATGCGGGCGGTTAGTTCTCTGGGGCTGAAAGGCTTGACGACATAATCATCGGCACCGATCTCTAAACCCACCACACGGTCTACTTCTTCCGAGCGCGCAGTCAGAAAAATAATCGGCAGGTTGTGTACTTTGCGGATCTGTTTGCACAGTTCCAGTCCGTTGATATCCGGCAGCCCAATATCCAGGATAATCAGGTCTATTGATTCTTGATCCAAAAAAGTCATCACCGGTCGACCGGAAGGCAGACAATGGGTCGCAAATCCATCGGTTTCCAGTGCATACTGGATGGTTTCGGCAATGGCCGGTTCATCCTCGACGATGAGAATCGTTGGTTTAATGTTTTCCATAAATTTTTTTTACTGCTAAACGCTTTATAGGGCTGCCCAATCGCCGCCACCCCAGCTGGAATAAAAAAACAGCCACCAGAACAATGAGGCACCCGATAACCACCATGCCGCTGTGTTCAACAAATCGCGCCCCGCTGTCACGCGCTGCACCGTTTAGTAGCGGAACCACCAGCGTAATCAGGCTATACCAGAAAAGGGGGACCAGCCCAGCCAGCGCCAATCTATTAGCCGAGCCGGGTTTGAAAAACATCGTGGGTCTGCTTACTGGGACGCAGGCTGCCAGTGCTTTGCGGCGGTAACCCTGTAGTCCCTTTTTAATTATCCTATAAAACAGGTACAAAAAAAAGAAATAAATCACGGTGCCAACCAGGCGATGCACTCGCCTGGGTGTTAGCCAGACTGAATACATATCCATATCATATAAATAAATTGCTAAAATAATTCGCAGAGCGTTTACCACAAGTGTCAACAGATAGGCCGCTATGAGGCCGGCTGCCAGCCAGAGCGCCTTTGACCGCAGGGGTCCCATCACAGGAATGCCGCAAAAAACCGCCATGCAAAAAGCAATAATGTAAAAATTTACACCAGCGCACGCCGGGGCAATAATAATCCGGTGCTCATTATTGGCGTACCCGGTACGGGCTTCTTTCTCAAAATCGATGCCGCTGAGTTGTTCAACCAGGACCGCAGTCGGACCTAAAATCCAGACAAGGTCGTCGCTGCGGGCCTGGCTGTAGTGATATTTAAGACCAAGGGCTACCAGCAGGGTCAGCAGCAAAAAAATCCAGTTGCCGCGGATAAATATCTTGCTTTGTGTAAGCTTTGCCTGGTTCATTTTCATTGTTTAACGACTCTCCGGTATCAGCCTTTTGGTCTTTCGGTTATTATAAAAGAACATCCATGCCAGCACCAGCGCGGAAATGGCCAACAACACGGCCATCTCGGGTTCTGGAACCGATGAGACCGAACCGCCCACCGCCAGGTTGGAAACGTGCAACGGCAGGGGCAGCGGCTGATCCACGTCTTCGCTGTTGCCTTCAGGATTGCGAATCATGTCATTGACTGCAATAAACGAAGTATATGCGGTCAACAGACTGTAGGTCAGTCCCAGGCTGGTAATCTCGGTTTTGTTTTCCGGACTTAGCTGTTTGGGGTTGAAATCAGACAGACGAGCGATGCGCGACCGGGCCCACAGGTAGCGCAGTGGGTGGTTGGTTTCACTGGGCTGTGTTTGGGCCGCATCAAATGTTTGAGCATAAGATCCGCTGCCACCGGTTCCGCTGAGCTCGATGCAGCCATTAGCAGTACCCCGCCATTTGCCAAAAACGATCAGCGGGCGATCGGCAAAAAGATCGGGGATGCTGGAAGGTTCAACGTCATAGGTTTCAAAACCGTCATAGGTGACGGCAATGTTGGTCAGTACCGGTGATTGAATATATTCGCGAAACTTGCGCGCAATCACCGGGGCTTCGGCAGGTTGGGTCACCACAAAAGGCTCCCCAAGGCCGGCCTTGGCCATCCCTTCGATGAGATAGCGATTCACACTGCTGCCGATGCCGAATGCGAATACGTTGGTGCGGTTCAGATTTGCGGCAATCTCCTCAAAAACATCCCGCTCGGCTCCGATATACCCGTCAGTAACAATAATCATGGTTCTTGAAAAGGCCTCATCCTGCGGCAAATCAAAGCCTTTTTGCAATGCGGACAGAAGCCGGGTTCCGCCACCGCCCTGCTGTCTGTCGATATGTCGAATGGCCTGATTGATATTTTTGGCGCTGGCCGGCACCGAAGCGGACGCCATCACCCGTGAGCCGCCCGCAAAAAGAATCACGTTGAACTTATCGGTTGGCCGCAAGTTGCCGATTAGATCTTTGAGCAGCTTTTTGGAGGTGTTGAGCGGAAAGCCGTTCATGGATCCGGAAACATCGACCACAAAAATATATTCCCGTGGCGGGATGTCCTCCGGTTGAACCCGCTCGGGGGGCTGTACCATCATCAAAAAGAAATTTTCATCTCCGCCTTCAAACAACATCAATCCTGACTGGATTTCTTTGCTGGCCAGTCGGAATTTTAAAATAAAATCGCGATCCCCGCCAAACTCGACAGCGTCCTTCAGGGAAACCGCAGCCACGGATTCACTTTCCCACTGGATAACGGTTTCATGCGAGGTGCAAAGTATTTCCTGGAGAGCCATTCCGGCTGAAAGCGTCACGCCGATGTTAAACTGGGTCTGCGGCTCGCTGCCCTGCTCAAGATAGGGACTTTTTATCCATTGATCGGTCTCGGGAGCATTGGCCTCGGCCTGTTCCGAAAAGCGGGGGCCCACCACCGTGGGATAGACAAATTCATAGGTTCCATCGGTCGGTACGAGCAGTTCGGTGTAATGCAGCTCGATATAAATGGGCTCCCCCGGCATGATGTTGGCAACATTCATGCTGAATACATTGGGACGCTGTTGCTTGAGCAATGAGGCGTTTTTGCCGTCATTTTTGGCTTCATCAAATTCTTTTTGGGCGGTTTCACGCTCTTTAATCTTGGCGGTAATGACCTGCTCGCCGATAACCATCGTCATGCCGTGAACCGCCGCACGTGTGGAAGCAGGGAAAATGTAGCGCGCATTGATGGGACGCGTCCCGTCATTGGAATAGGTTTGTTTGATTTGCACATCCGCAATAACCCCGCTGATATTCACATCTACTTGGGTGTCTTTCAGAGGAAATTGATCCACCGACGGGTCTCCTTTTTCAATAAAAAAATAGGGCGAAAGGGTCGTATCTTCCGATGTTTCTACTTCGCCGAAGGCAGACGCTACAAAAAGTACACCCATGAAAAACAAAAAAATAAACCATCTTGATGTCTTAACCATAATTGCCTCCTTTGGCGGGATATTTGCGTAAGTTAAAAATACTTTCCTCAGGGTAGCTCGTTTCTGCGGGTGACACTGTGGTCAAACCCGCAGAAGCCCGGTAATGTGCCCGCAGATATTATTCGGTTTCACCCTTTACCTTATGCCTTGTGTCTTAACGGCCATCTTATGGGGGAATCGTGAAGAGAATTTGAAGGGATTGTGAAAAAAGATAGAAAATTGAATGAAAAGTCAAAGAAGGAACTGGAACCGGGGTCAGGTTACATAATGCGTTCAACTATATAAATAAGGCAGGTAGGTCGGTCGAATAAACAACGGATCCAGTAAGCTACTGAATCGTATGAAAAATATGAAGATGGTGCCGAAAGCCGGATTGCATAATTAGCTGTAACTTACTATTATTATTGGTGTTAGTTTACAGTAGGGGGCACAATTTTTGACCTATTTTGCACCCTATACGCACCCATTTGCAAGGATTTGCAAAGCTAAATTTCTTGCTTGGAAACGTGTATATTTCGATACAAAATGGAATTTATTTTTAATTTTTTTTGATTTGCCATTAGATAGCCGGTTAATAAATTTCGGCCAAAGTGTGGGTATCGTATGGTCAATATACAATTGCAGATGGCCAGATAGGTGCAAAAGTTTTGCAGTTGGGATATGAAACTGATATCACCCTCTGAAATGATTTCGATGGGATACAGATTATTTTATACATCGGGTTTAAGACCTCTATGGCATCTGTGGTATATGGTAGGTACGTTGACTCGTAGACGATGAAGTGGCCCGAAAATGCTATATCAAAGCGGTCTTACAAGTCCTAACCGGGTGAACTGCTTTCTCATTGGGTACAGGCATCATTTCGGTTCTAAAATTACACAAAAATGTTTTTAACTCCGCTGCGATTTTGACAATTGACTTTCAAAACCAGCTGTTTGCTCTACAGCAAGCACAAAAGCAATACCAGTGCCAGGTTCATTGAATCGACCTGCCTCTTTAATAGCTGTCAGAACTGGCTCAACGATAATATCGCCCACCAAAAAAATAACCACATCAGTACGAATATCCAGGCTAAGACCGAAAAATGTTTTTGCCTCATGAGCGCCCGTACCCGAAGCGGGTATGATTGTCGCTCCAGTAGCGCCTGCCTCTTTTGCCGATTTGATGACTGTGTCGGTCAAGTCTGGCTTAACCATTGCCACGATGGATTTATACGC
>JASFJF010000252.1:0-6158 GCA_050122255.1 Desulfobacterales bacterium | reverse complement strand
GCTGAGACGGTTCACGGCCATAAGGACTGGACCCAATTTATTCACGCCCGTCTCGAAGCCGAGCAGCATCAGCTCATTGTAACGCCTGCTAAACTCAAAAGCCGACTGGTCTCAATGGCGCGCAAAGATGCTTTGATAATTATCCCTGAAGGCTGGGAAGAATGGATTGCCGGTGAGATCATTGACATTCAGCTTTTAAATCCGGATTTTTATTATCTTTAGCTGTTTAACAATCAGACCCGGAAATACTCTGAACTTTCGTGATCTTGGTTTTTTTCGTGGTGAGATAACCGGGGGGTCGGGGCGTTTTTCTTAAATTGAGCGCGGCATAAAATATCAGTGACTTCAGCGTACAAACTCATGAGTAAGCGAGTGTAGCGAAGGAACAGAATTCAAATATAAAATGTTGTTTCAATTAAAGGAGAATTCATGATTTGGCACATTATTGCACGCCTGGTGGTTGTTATCGTGTTATTCGGATGTGCTTCTGACCCCCAGCCAAAGCATGTTTTCCAGGACGCTACTCGGGTTGGCATCTTCAATAGTCTGGAACCCTACCTGACGCATCGGCATATTACCATCGAGCGCGTAAATAGCTTCGAAAGGCAGATTGATGTTGATTGGGATATACCGGCTTATGTTAACGCCCAACTAACAGATGCTTTAAAAAAAGACAGCCGTTTTGTGGTTGTACCGATTCAGTCCCCAAAATTCCAATCCCGCTTGCATCAGCTTTCAGCTCAAATCGGTGCGGCCGCCAATAACAGAAAAACTCCACATGATTTGATCGACTTTATTGAAAACCAGGCAAAAACCCAGAATCTGGATGTCGTCATTATCGCACAGAGCTTCAGGGGCAACAGCCGCTGGAAAATAAGCGATGATCCGGTTGTACTTAAGGGGTATGGGCTTTTTACGCGCAAGACGGTACTGGGTGCCGTCGGCATTAAAAATAACTGGGCGCATCCTTACGCCCATATCCGGGTTGTGGTTTTTAGGACACAGCCGGTTGTCCGGATTGGCGCCGGCAGCCCTAAAATGTCCAGAGCAGGAATGGATAACTTCAACTGGCCGGCGGACATCAGAAATATTCCAGAGCGCGAACTCAACAAGATACGCCCCAAAATTAAGGTCTATGCGGATCAAGCGATTAAAAATGCGTTGACAGGCGCTCAAATGGTTTCTGCGAAGTAAATAAGATTTGCAGACCAACCGGTTGGCTGATAAATAAAGATAAAGATAATGGCCTAAATTTAAACCAAATTCCTGGAGATGATCAATGAACAATCGATGCACACCCATCATTGCCGAGCTGAATAAAAACATGGAAGATACCATCGCATTTTTCAGTTCATTATCGCCTGATGAGCTTAGTCTTCAGGTGTATCAGGATGGGGCCCAATGGACAGTGCAACAGGTTTTGGCCCACTTTATCACCATCGAGCGTTCGATGCAGTGGCTGTTTAAGAACATCTTATCCGGCGGCCCCGGATCGCCGGACGGTTTTGATGTCGAGCGCTTTAACCGCACCCAGCCCAAAAAATATGATGGCAAAACCATCGGTGAGCTCATTGAAGCGTTCAGATCGGTCCGCAATGATACAATTGAAATCGTTGGCTCGATGTCGGATGCAGACCTAGACCGTGAAGGGCAGCACGCATTTCATGGCCACGGCAAGCTTGAGCGCTTCGTCATCTGGGCATATGAGCATGTTTCCCTTCACCTGCAAGATCTTCAGCAACGATTGCAAAAAGAAGTGTTATGAATCTGAACTTTCGAAAAGAACTGTCGAGCGGCAGAATACTGATCGGCACCATCGTTACCCAGCCCAAGACACTCTGGTTCAAATGAAAGCCGAACATGAAGGCAAAAAAAGGTGAACATCCTCTGGGCGACGCCGGGCAGCTGATCTTGTTCGGTATCTTTCTGATCATATGGATCCTGGATTCATTTGTTCTGCGCCATTCCGCTTTTTTAGCCAACAGTATTCCGCTGGTAATTCGTTTAATGTTTATGACGACAGCATGGGTGGCCGCTTTTTTTCTTTTCAAATCCGGCCATGTAGCCGTAATCGGAGAACAGCGCCCCACCAGGATCCTATCAACCGGCGCCTTCGGTTATGTGCGGCACCCATTGTATCTGGGGAGTTTGCTGATATACCTCGGATTAACCGTTTCCACGGCTTCGCTATTTTGTCTGGTGCTGCTGGTGGTGATCTTTCTGTTTTATAACTATATTGCCGGTTACGAAGAAAAGCTGATGGAAGCCAAATTTGGACAGGCCTACATAGCCTATCGAGAACAAACGGCCAGGTGGATACCTCGCTTCGGCAAGAACCCATTTCAAAAATAGTAGATCAGGCTCAAGAGCAAGTCACAGGCCGACGAAAAAGCGCAGCATACATGACAGTATGTGAGCATTTTTGCAGGGGCTGGGGAAGGGACCCCAGGCCCTGCCGGTAACACGGTTATTGAGCGTTGGATGCATTTTTGAGATGGGTTCAAGAAAGGTTAGCCATGCTCCTCAACGATCGGCTTTTTGACTACTTTATCGACAAAGCCCGAGAAACTCATGTGGATTTGCTATGCCTGGGCCTGGGGTATACTGCAGTAGTGACCGCAGACGGCGGTATCGGAATGGCCTACACCTATTTTGAGGATAAAAAATCCTGCATGGCGCTAAATGAGGCTATTGATTTTGAAAACCGGCCGGGCGCAATGCTATTGGAAAAGATTAAAAGCGAGCACCCGCTTGAAAGAAGTATGGCCCTGGCTCTGGTCAATTCCCTTAACCATAAAAATGCGCTCAAACTGCCTGAGGATAAAAATAATGCCATCCTTTTTAAAGAGTTTGGTCTCGAGGGGGATACCAATGTTGCGATGGTCGGCTATTTTGGGCCGCTGGTCAAGCGCCTTGAGGGAGAAAAGATCCGCCTCGAAATCTTGGATGTCTCGCGCGGCCTGGGTGAGCGCAAGGATTTTTACCAAAAACTGGCCAGCTGGGCCGATGTATTGCTTTTAACCTCAACATCCATCCTAAACAATACCACCGAAGAAATCCTAAGCCACTTACATGAAAAGGTAAAGGTCGCTCTGCTGGGGCCCAGCACACCCATGGTGGCAGAGGCCTTTGCGCACCTGCCCGTACATATGCTGGCCGGCACGGTTCCGCTGGATAAAGAGAACATCATCAAGGCGGTTCGCCACGGCATGGGCACCCCTGTGTTGCATCGATTTAGCCGCAAGTCTTTTCTGATTGTATCCTAGCGAAAATTTCTATTGACACAACCTACCACAATGTGGCAATAGCCTTTTCATATTGACTCTGGCTATGTTAATCATTCCTATTGGATCAGCCAGGTGAATGAGCGCCCCGAAACGTTTTTACAGGAAAATTATCATATTGTTTGCTAAGTTCTTGATTCTTTGCCGGTTAATCCCAAAAAACACATTGAATTATATTCGCTCCGGGTGTAAGGAGATTGTGTTTTTCCTGAATCTATCATGAAGAATAATGAGAATTTGGGATTATGTTAATTTGAAAAGGAGCGATCATGTATCTACCCAGAATTTACGAAAAATTTCAGTCGAAGTTTCCGGAAGTATTTAAAGATTTTCAACAGCTGGGTAAGACCTGCCGGGAATCCGGGCCGCTTGAGAAGAAGTACCAGGACCTTGCCAATCTGGGCATCGCCATTGGTGCCAGCTCCCGGGGAGCGGTAATGTCGCAAACGCGCAAGGCACTGGAATCCGGTGCCAGCCCGGAAGAGGTTGCCCACGTGGTATTACTATCATTGACCACCATTGGATTTCCAAACATGATCGCGGCTTTAGGATGGGTCAATGAAGTGTTGGAAGGCACCTGATTGTCAAAAACGGTAGAAATAAAATCGCACCGGCAATTTTGATTTAAGTCAAAGACGCAACATTATAGGCGATATTAGACAAAATCCGGGTACAGTGCGAAATTTGCATTTTTTTTACCATTCGTTATGTTAATTTTAACATAAGTAGCAAAGAAGGTTCCAGGTGTCAGCCCTTCTTATCGACTTTGAAACCTGACACCCGAAACCCAATTTGCCTGAGACCTGAAACCAATAAAGGGAAGAAAGATACTGACGTGGAGTCCTTTGAAGAACTACTGGATAGCTCCGCCGAAGCTCACGGCCATCTTTGCCCAGGTCAGGTGGTGGGCGTACGCATGGCCATGCTAGGCTGCCGCTTGATTGGACTTACTGAGCCCAGGCGCGGCGACCAGATTAAAAAACTGATCATCTACGTGGAGATGGACCGCTGCACGGCCGATGCCATAGCGCATGTGACCGGCGTTAAATTGGGACGGCGCTCGCTTAAATTTATGGACTACGGCATCATGGCGGCCAGCTTTGTCAACCTGGAGACCGGCAAGGCCTTTCGGGTGCTCTCCACTGAAGAAGCCCGCGACCTGGCCACTGTCTATGCACCTGAGATTGCTGAAAAATATCCGCAACAGCTGGCAGCCTACAAGCGTATGCCGGACAGCGTGCTCTTTCGCGTACAGCAGGTCGCGGTGCAAATAGATGACTGCGACATGCCCGGGCCCACTCGCTACAGAGCTTCGTGCAGCCGCTGCGGCCAGGTGGTACGCGATCAACGCGAAGTCGTTGAAAAGGGCCAGATTCTTTGTAAGCCCTGCGCACAAGATAGCTATTTTTCAAATGCCCGTGAGGTGACCTGGCCGAATATGAACTGGAAACCGAAAAGCGGCCTCACGCAAAGCCGCAAAAACGCTAAGATTACTGAAACGAATTGTTATTAATGCACTTATCGATCGGGAAAGGCCTACATCGGGTTCATACCCTCCTGACCCTGTGCCTTGAGCCTTGCGCCTTATACCTAAGGATAAAGGAATTACGTCATGCTGAAAAAAATTAAACTAGAAGAGGCCGTCGGGAAAAAGCTGGCTCACGATATGACTGAAATTCGTCCGGGTGAATTTAAAGGTGCCGCCTTTCATAAGGGACATACGGTCTGCGATGATGATTTGTGCCGGCTTCAGAAAATGGGCAAGAACCACCTCTACGTCATCGATTTGGAAGATGACGAAATCCATGAGGACCAGGCTGCCGCCATTTTGGCTGACGCCCTGGCCGGTGACGGCATTGTCTGGAAAGATGCGCCCCGGGAGGGCAAGATCAAGCTGCTGGCCGGAAAAGATGGGTTATTCGGCGTCGATACCGCAACGCTGGCGGCCTTTAATATGGTCGATGAGGTCATGTGCGCCACCTTGCACAATTATACCCTTGTAAAAAAAGGCCAACAGGTGGCTGCCACCCGCGCTATTCCGCTGATCATGAAAAAGGCTTCCATCGAACGAGCAGCTGCCATTGCCCGGCAGAAAGGGGCCGTGCTGACCGTCAAGCCCCTCCGTAAGGCCAAAGTAGGCCTGGTCATAACAGGCAACGAGGTTTACAACGGTCTGATAGAAGACCGCTTCCAGCCGGTGTTGACCGAAAAAATTCTAGCGCTCGGGTCGGAGATGGCGGCAGTGGCATTTGCGCCCGATGATGCCGGCCGGATCCATACGGCCATTCGCTCCCATCTCAACCGGGGCTGCGATATGCTGCTGCTCAGTGGCGGCATGAGCGTTGATCCGGATGATGTCTCCCGCCAGGGCATCCGTTCTGCCGGTGCCGCCGAGATGCATTATGGCGCTGCGGTGTTGCCCGGCGCCATGTTTTTAGTGGCCTATGTGGGAGATGTGCCCCTGCTGGGGGTGCCGGCTTGCGGACTGTTTCACCGGATTACGGTGCTGGATCTGGTGCTGCCGCGTATTTTGGCTGGCGAAAAAATCGGCAAAAAAGAGCTGGCCTTTTTGGGCCACGGCGGATTATGTCGTGACTGTAATGAATGTTCTTATCCGCATTGCCCCTTTGGAAAAGGCCCCTGATTGTAACAAAAACGAACTGCAACCTTGATAGTTTAAGATTAAGTTTTTCGGGTTGAAGAAAAAATCGAAATTCGAATATCGAAACACGAAACAAATTAAAAATAATAAATTCAAATGCCTCAAACTTTATTTTGAATTTTTGCCATTTGATTTTCGGATTTGTTTCGGATTTCGGGTCTCGGATTTCGGATTTTAAGTGCGATTTAAGAGGATAAACTCAAATGCAATTA